>NZ_JBHUTX010000013.1:0-42620 GCF_042671245.1 Streptomyces sp. NPDC057099 | reverse complement strand
AGGGCTTTCTTTGGTATTTTTGTGTGGGTGGTATTTTGGGGCCCTGGCAAATGGATTGGGGTGCATCGGGGGGTTTGGGCCCTTGGTTTACGGGGCGGGGCGGGGGCGGCGTGGATCGCCACCACCGCCCGAAAAGCACTACGCCAGCCCGGGGCCCCGTACCGGAATGGACGTGAACGTCGGCGCCGGAGCCGGGTCCTGGAAGAAGTCGTTGCCCTTGTCGTCCACGACGATGAACGCCGGGAAGTCCTCGACCTCGATCTTCCAGACGGCCTCCATGCCGAGCTCCTCGTACTCGACGACCTCGACCTTCTTGATGCAGTCCTGGGCGAGGCGGGCGGCCGGGCCGCCGATGGAGCCGAGGTAGAAGCCGCCGTGGCTGTCGCAGGCGTCGGTGACCTGCTTGCTGCGGTTGCCCTTGGCCAGCATCACCTTGGAGCCGCCCGCCGCCTGGAACTGCTCCACGTAGGAGTCCATACGGCCGGCCGTGGTCGGGCCGAAGGAGCCGGACGCGTACCCCTCCGGCGTCTTCGCGGGGCCCGCGTAGTACACCGGGTGGTCCTTCAGGTACTGCGGCATCTCCTCGCCCGCGTCCAGCCGCTCCTTGATCTTGGCGTGCGCGATGTCACGGGCCACGACCAGCGGACCGGTGAGCGAGAGGCGCGTCTTCACCGGGTACTTCGTGAGCTCGGCGAGGATCTCGTCCATCGGCTGGTTCAGGTCGATCTTGACGACGTCGCCCTCCGACTCGAGCTGCTCGTCCGTCGTCTCCGGCAGGAACCGCGCCGGGTCCTTCTCCAACTGCTCCAGAAAGACACCCTCGGCCGTGATCTTCGCGACGGCCTGGCGGTCGGCGGAGCAGGACACCGCGATGGCGACCGGGCAGGACGCCCCGTGCCGCGGGAGGCGCACCACGCGCACGTCGTGGCAGAAGTACTTGCCGCCGAACTGCGCCCCGATCCCGATCTTCTGCGTCAGCTCGAAGACCTTCTGCTCCAGGTCCTCGTCCCGGAAGCCGTGCCCGAGGTCCGAACCCTCCGACGGGATCTCGTCCAGGTAGTGCGCGGAGGCGTACTTCGCCGTCTTCAGCGCGTACTCGGCGGACGTACCGCCGACCACGATCGCCAGGTGGTACGGCGGGCAGGCGGCCGTACCGAGCGAGCGGATCTTCTCCTCCAGGAACTTCATCATGGAGGCCTCGTTCAGAACGGCCTTCGTCTCCTGGTACAGGAACGACTTGTTGGCAGAGCCGCCGCCCTTGGCCATGAAGAGGAACTTGTAGGCGCCGCCGTCGGTCGCGTACAGCTCGATCTGCGCCGGGAGGTTGGAGCCCGTGTTCTTCTCGTCCCACATGGTCAGCGGGGCCATCTGCGAGTACCGCAGGTTCAGGTTCTGGTACGCGTCGTAGATACCGCGCGAGAGGGCCGCCTCGTCGCCGCCCTCCGTGAGCACGTTCTGTCCGCGCTTGCCCATGACGATCGCCGTGCCGGTGTCCTGGCACATGGGGAGGACGCCCGCGGCCGCGATGTTCGCGTTCTTCAGCAGGTCCAGCGCCACGAACTTGTCGTTGCCGGACGCCTCGGGGTCGTCGATGATGCGGCGCAGCTGCGTGAGGTGGGCCGGGCGCAGGTAGTGCTGGATGTCGTGGATGGCCTCCTCGGCGAGCTTGCGCAGCGCCTCCGGCTCCACCTTGAGGAAGGTCCGCCCGTCCGGTCCCTCGACCGTGGAGACACCCTCGGAGGTCACCAGCCGGTACGGCGTGGTGTCCTCTCCCTGGGGGAGCAGATCGGTGTACGCGAACTCAGGCATCTCGCCCATTCCTCACTCGACAGACGCGACCCGCCTCCTTTGGCGAGCGTCCACCAGCGTAGGACCTGCCTCTGACGGCGAGCTTGTGAGGTAAGGCTCAGTTCGCCACAGACGGGTCATCGCGCGGGGGTGTCGCGATCTATCGTGTTTGGGTACGCTGCTGTCGTGGACCTTCAGAAGCAGGACCTTCAGACGCAGGGGGCGCCCGCCGGCTCCGAGTTCCGCGCCTCCGACGCCGAGCGTGACCGCATCGCCGAGATCCTGCACGACGCCCTCGCCGAGGGCCGTCTCACCGCGGACGAGCATGCCGAGCGGGTCGACGGGGTGCTGCGCGCCAAGACGGTCGGCGAGCTGGACGTGTTCATACGGGACCTGCCCGCCGCCCACCGCCAGGGCCGGGCGCCGTCCCCCGCCCCGTACCGCCCGACCGCCGGCGCCATTCCGATGGACCCGGACGACAACGTGGTCGCGGTCTTCAGCGGAGCCGTCCGCAAGGGGCGTTGGCGCGCGGGCCGCCGTATCCACGCGTACGCGATCTTCGGCAGTGTCGAGATAGACCTCAGCGAGGCCCTCTTCGACCATCAGCAGGTCGTGATCAAGTCGTTCGCGGTCTTCGGCAGCGTCGACATCCGCGTCCCGGAGAACGTGTCGCTGCGCGGCATGGGCGGTGGCGTGCTCGGCAGCTTCGAGGTGGACACCCTCGACTCGGACGACCCGGAGGCCCCCGTCGTCTACGTGGACGGCTGGGCCGTCCTGGGCAGCGTCGAGGCGAGGCCCCGGCGCGGCAAGTTCGTCGCGGACATCCTGGACCGGGTGCAGCGCAAGGTCGACAAGAGTTTGCGCAAGCACCTGGATCATTGACAGTCGCGAATCCGCCCCGGGTTCGGAGCAAAACGGTGCACCGGTGACGCGGCCCCACGGACCTTGCGAACGGGGCGAATCCAGCGCTTCGGAACTCAGTGCATAGGCGCGCGTACAGCGGGTAGGCCTTGCTGCATCGTCTCTCGCTCGCGAAGCCGTCGTCAGGAGTAGACCGTGCTGCAACCGCCGCATTCGTCCCTGCAGGTAGCTGCCGTTCCGGCCCCGCGGGTGCCAGCGCGAGACAGGGATCAAGACGCCCCGTGGCACACCGAGGCGGTGTGCCGGCGGGATGAAGCGGGCCTGTTCTTCGCACCCTCCAAGGAGCCCACCGCGGCCCGGCTCTCCCGTGAGGAGGCGGCGAAGCGGGTCTGCGCCCGCTGTCCGGTGATGGTCGAATGCCGCGAACACGCCCTGCTCCAGCCCGAACCGTACGGCGTCTGGGGCGGCCTGACCGCCGCGGAACGCCGCGTGGTCCTGGCCCGGCGTCGCCGCCGTGACCTGGAGCTGAAGAAGGCGGCCCGTTCGTCGGACCGCATAGCCGCGGCAGGCTGAGCGACAGAGGAAGAGGGCGCCCCCACCGCACCGGGGGCGCCCTCTTCTTCGGCGTTTCCTCGACCCTCGACTTCCGGGCCTGGGGCTACTTCCCCTTGTCGAAGTCGATCGCGCTGTACGCCCGCAGCTTGCTCAGGCGGTGCTCAGAATCGATTCTGCGGACCGTGCCCGACCGCGACCGCATCACGATCGAGTCGGTCGTGGCGGTCTCGGCGCGGTAGCGAACCCCCCGCAGCAGCTCCCCGTCCGTGATCCCGGTCGCCACGAAGAACACGTTCTCGCCGGTGACCAGGTCCTCCGTGGTCAGCACCCGGTCGAGGTCGTGCCCGGCGTCGAGCGCCCGCTGCCGCTCCTCGTCGTCCTTGGGCCACAGCTTGCCCTGGATGGTGCCGCCCAGGCACTTCACGGCACAGGCCGAGATGATGCCCTCCGGCGTACCGCCGATGCCGAGCAGCAGGTCGACGCCCGTGCCCTCGCGCAGCGCCAGGATCGAGCCGGCCACGTCACCGTCGGAGATCAGCCTGATCCGCGCACCGGCCTCACGGATCTCCTTGATGATGCCCTCGTGCCGCGGCCGGTCCAGGATCACCACCGTCACGTCCTCGGGCGCGGACCGCTTGGCCTTGGCGACCCGGCGGATGTTCACCGCCACCGGCGCGTTGATGTCGACGAAGTCGGCCGCCTCGGGCCCGGTGACGAGCTTGTCCATGTAGAAGACCGCCGACGGGTCGAACATGGAGCCGCGCTCGGCCGCGGCCAGCACCGCGATCGCGTTCGTCATGCCCTTCGCGGTCAGCGTGGTGCCGTCGATCGGGTCCACGGCGATGTCGCACTCGGGCCCGGTCCCGTCCCCGACGCGTTCCCCGTTGAACAGCATGGGGGCCTCGTCCTTCTCCCCCTCGCCGATGACGACGACGCCGTTCATCGAGACGGTGGAGACGAGGGTCCGCATGGCGCGCACCGCGGCGCCGTCGGCGCCGTTCTTGTCACCGCGTCCCACCCAACGGCCCGCGGCCATGGCCGCTGCCTCGGTCACCCGGACCAGTTCCAGGGCGAGGTTGCGGTCGGGGGCCTCGGAGGGCACATCCAGTTCGGACGGCAAGTGATGATGCTCGGTCATCGGAGCGCACCTTTCTGTACGACGACGGCCGGATGAGGGCTTTGTCGCCCGACTCTATCGCCGAGGCGGCAAAATGAGCAGGGGCCCCCACGGATGAGCGCTCCGGAGACCTGCGACGATAGGGGGCGTGGCAGGCACGAACGGCAAGCAGAAGACGGCGCGGGACATGATCCTCTCCATGGGTGTCATCGTCCTCGTGGCGGGCTTCGTGTATCTCTTCATCCCGCACGACGACAGTCCGCCCGAAACCAAGGTGGTCGACTACCGGGTCGAACTGCTGACGGCACGCCGCGCCGCCCCGTACCCCGTGGCCGCGCCCGAGGGCCTGACCGACTCATGGAAGGCCACCTCCGTCCGCTATCAGGGCGACGAGTTCGACACCTGGCACCTCGGCTTCCACGATCCCGAGGGGGAGTACGTGGCGGTCGAGCAGTCCACTCAGCGGCGTCCCGTCTTCCTCGACGAGGCGACCCAGGGTGCGCAGGAGACCGGGAAGACCGAGAAGATCGCCGGCCGGACGTGGACCCGCTACGAGGGCGGCCGCTACGACGCGCTGGTCCTCGAGGACACCAAGGGCTCGACGACGGTCGTGACGGGCACCGCGTCGTTCGCGCGGCTGTCGAAGATGGCGGAGTCGCTGAAGACGGAGTGAGCCGCGCACTCGCGCAGGCATGACGAAGGCCCCCGGCGTGCTGCCGGGGGCCTTGTCCGTGTCCGGGATCTGTGTCCGGGAGGGGCTCAGACCGTGGTGACGACCTGGTCGAACTCCAGACGCGGGGAGCGCGGGTGCCAGGCGTCCGGGCCCGGGCGGCCGATGTTGACGATCATCAGCGGGGTGTGGTCGTCGTCCAGGAACTCCTTGCGCACGCCCTCGAAGTCGAAGCCGGTCATCGGGCCGGCGGCGAGACCGGCGGCGCGGACGCCGACGATGAAGTACGCGGCCTGCAGCGCGGCGTTCAGGCCGGCGGCGTTCTCACGGACCGGGCGCTCGGTGAAGAAGACGTCCTTGATCTGCGGCGCGGCCGGGAACAGGTGCGGCAGCTCCTCGTGGAACTCGTTGTCCGCGGAGAGGATCGCGACCAGCGGGGCGCTCGCCGTCTTGGCGCGGTTGCCCTCGGCCAGGTGCGGCACGAGGCGCTCGCGGGCCTCGGGGGAGCGGACCAGGGTGATGCGCAGCGGGGTCTGATTGAAGGCCGTCGGACCGTACTTGACCAGGTCGTAGATCGCCTGCACCTGCTCATCGGTCACCGGCTCGTCGGTGAAGGCGTTGGCGGTGCGGGCCTCACGGAACAGCAGGTCCTGGGCGGTGGGGTCAAGAACGAGGGACATGGATGCACTTTCTCGCGACGGTCGGTCCGGAAGATCGGCTGACATCCTCGACCGTACGCGAGTGAAGTTCAACGTTCAACTAACCTGAGGGTGTCGTGTGTCACGCCACACCGACCGGCCCGGTCCCGGTCGGTCTACTCGGTGTCCTCGTCCGCCGCGGCCTCCTCGGCCAGCGCCGCGTCCAGCCGCGCCCGCGCCCCGTCCAGCCAGCGCCGGCACACCTTGGCCAGCTCCTCGCCGCGCTCCCAGAGCGCCAGGGACTCCTCCAGCGTCGTGCCGCCCGCCTCCAGGCGCCGGACGACCTCGATCAGTTCGTCCCGCGCCTGCTCGTACCCGAGCGCCTCGGACGTGCCCGGCGTCTCATCAACCTCGCTGGTCATCCACCCACCCTATGTGTCCACTCGTACGGAGAACTCACCCTCGGAGACCCGGGCGCGCAGCGCCTCGCCGGCCTCCACCTCGCCGGGATCGCGGACGGCGTGCCCGTCCGTCTTCTGCAGCACGGCGTACCCGCGCTTCAGGGTCGCGGCGGGGGAGAGGGCCACCACGCGTGCGTGCGTGTGCGTCAGCTCCGAGTCGGCCCGGTCCAGCTGGTGCCGCAGACAGCGCCTGCCCCGGTCGAGCAGGTTCGCCACGTGGTCGGCGCGCTCGTCGATCATCCGGTGCGGGTCCTCTATCGACGGCCGCGCGAGGGCATGGGCGAGCCCGCGCTCCTCCCGCTCGACCAGCGCCGCCACGCACCGCCGCGCCCGGTCCCGCAGCAGCCGCACGCGCTCGTACTCCTCGCCGACGTCCGGTACGACCTTCTTGGCGGCGTCGGTCGGGGTGGAGGCGCGCAGGTCGGCGACGTGGTCGAGGAGCGGGTTGTCGGGCTCGTGCCCGATCGCGGACACCACGGGCGTACGGCACTGGGAGACCGTCCGGATCAGCTGCTCGTCGGAGAACGGCAGCAGGTCCTCCACACTGCCGCCGCCCCGCGCGACGATGATCACGTCGACGTCCTCGGCCGCGTCGAGCTCCTTCACGGCCTGCACGACCTGCGGCACGGCGTGCACGCCCTGCACGGCGACGTTGCGCACCTCGAAGCGGACGGCGGGCCAGCGGTGCCGGGCGTTCTCCAGGACGTCGCGCTCGGCGGCCGAGGCCCGTCCGCAGACCAGCCCCACGAGCTGCGGCAGGAACGGCAGCGGCTTCTTCCGCTCCGGCGCGAACAGCCCCTCCCGCGCGAGGGCCTTCTTCAGCTGCTCCAGCCGCGCGAGCAGCTCACCGACGCCGACGGGCCTTATCTCGGCGGCCCGCAGCGACAGCTGCCCCCGCGGGGCGTACCACTCCGGCTTCGCTAGGACGACGACCCGGGCGCCCTCGCTCACCACGTCCGCGACGGCGTCGAACACCTGCCGGTAGCAGGTGACGCCGACGGAGATGTCGTGCGACGGGTCGCGCAACGTCAGGAACACCACACCGGCGCCCGGCCGCCGCGACAACTGAGTGATCTGCCCCTCGACCCACACCGCCCCGAGCCGGTCGATCCATCCCCCGATGAGCCGCGACACCTCACCGACGGGCAGCGGGGATTCCGCGGACGTGTTCACAGCCATGCCGCGAGGGTAGTGGGCACCGGTGACAACAAGGCCCAGCCGCTCGGTGAGGTGTCCTCATGCTCCCGGAAGCCGAGACCGCGCCGCAGAGTGTGTTCCTCGCGTCCCGTCAGTCTTCCCGGGGACTCCACACCGACGCGATCTTCGACCCGCCGAACGCGGCCTTACGATGGGACGCATGTCTGCTTCGCCTGGCCGCCGTGTCCTGCTCGCCGCCCCCCGTGGCTACTGCGCGGGTGTGGACCGCGCCGTCATCGCCGTCGAGAAAGCGCTGGAGCAGTACGGGGCTCCGGTCTACGTCCGGCATGAGATCGTCCACAACAAGTACGTCGTGCAGACCCTGGAGAAGAAGGGCGCGATCTTCGTCGAGCAGACGGAGGAAGTGCCCCCGGGGAACATCGTCATGTTCTCCGCACACGGCGTTGCCCCTGTCGTCCACGAGGAGGCCGAGCGCGGCCGCCTCGCCACCATCGACGCCACCTGCCCCCTCGTCACCAAGGTCCACAAGGAAGCCGTCCGGTTCGCCAAGGATGACTACGACATCCTCCTGATCGGCCACGAGGGCCACGAGGAGGTCATCGGCACCTCCGGCGAGGCCCCCGAGCACATCCAGCTGGTCGACGGGCCGGGCGATGTCGCGAAGGTCGAGGTCCGCGACCCGTCCAAGGTCGTCTGGCTCTCCCAGACCACGCTGTCCGTCGACGAGACCATGGAGACCGTCGACGCGCTGCAGGAGAAGTTCCCGCAGCTCATCTCCCCGCCCAGCGACGACATCTGCTACGCCACGCAGAACCGTCAGCTCGCGGTGAAGCAGATGGGCGCCGAGTCGGAGCTGGTGATCGTGGTCGGCTCCCGCAACTCCTCCAACTCCGTGCGGCTCGTGGAGGTCGCCAAGAACGCGGGTGCGCGTGAGGCGTACCTCGTGGACTTCGCCGACGAGATCGACGAGGCCTGGCTGGAGGGCGTCTCCACGGTCGGCGTCACCTCGGGTGCCTCCGTCCCGGAGGTCCTGGTCGAGCAGGTCCTGGAGTGGCTCTCGCAGCGCGGCTTCGAAGACGTGGAGCTGGTCAAGGCGGCCGAGGAGTCCATCACGTTCTCCCTGCCCAAGGAGCTGCGCCGCGACCTGCGCGAGGAGGCGGCGACGCTGGCCGCCGAGCGCGGTGGGGCCGGCACCGGGACCGCCACCGGTGAAAATTCCGGGGAGTGATCGCGGAGCGGCTGGGGAGCGCTCGGGGAGTGCTCGGGGAGTCGCTGCGTGAGGAACGCCATCCGGCCGGTGACTGTCAGTCCTACGTCGTAACGTAGGGCCATGCAGATCTTCGGTGTGGACATCGGCGGTTCCGGGATCAAGGGCGCCCCGGTGGACCTGGACAAGGGTGACCTGGGGCAGGAGCGCCACAAGGTCCTCACCCCGCACCCGGCCACGCCCGACGGGGTGGCCGACGGCGTCAAGGAGGTCGTCGACCACTTCGGCTGGACGGGCCCGATCGGGGTCACCTTCCCGGGCGTGGTCACCGACGGAGCCGTGATCCGTACGGCGGCCAACGTCGACGACAGCTGGATCGACACCGACGCCCGCGCGCTGCTCGGCGAGCGGCTGGGCGGCCTGCCGGTGACAGTGGTGAACGACGCGGACGCGGCGGGCGTCGCCGAGATGCACTTCGGCGCCGGCCGCGGCCGCCAGGGCACGGTGATCGTGCTCACGCTCGGCACGGGTATCGGCAGCGCGGTCTTCGTCGACGGCGTCCTCGTCCCCAACACCGAGCTGGGCCATCTGGAGCTGGACGGGCACGACGCGGAGAAGCGGGCTTCCAGCAAGGCCCGGGAGGACCACGACATGACGTGGGAGCACTGGGCGGCGCACCGTGTGCGCAAGTACCTCGCCCACGTCGAGATGCTGTTCTCGCCGGAGCTGTTCATCATCGGCGGCGGCGTCAGCCGCAAGTCCCACAAGTTCCTGCCCCACATCGAGGGCATCAAGGCGGAGATCGTCCCGGCGCAGCTGCAGAACAACGCGGGGATCGTGGGGGCCGCGATGCGGGCGGCCGGGCACTAGGGCCTCCGGCGGGTGTCGGAGCCGGAGGGGCAGACGTCTTCCGGCGGCCGCGCGTCCTGGGGGCGGGTTTCCCGCCGCCGGGTGGCACATGGACGGTTGTCCGGCCGACCCGTGCCACACCGGCGGGCGCCGCACGGGTGGGCGCCAGTCCTACAGGTGTCCGCCGTCGGGTGCCTCGGTCCTCGGTAGTCGCCATCTCGGCACATGTCCGACCGTCGGGCGTCGTCCTGGCAGGTGTCCCGTCGGCAGTCGCCACCCTGGCGGGTGTCCCACCGGCGGGCGCCCCACGGACACGCACCACCCGGCAGGCGTCACACCGGCGGACGGGCCCCGGCTGCTGCTGCCGCCCGGCGCCTGTGCACCAGCCGGATTCGCCGGACGAGGACGATGAGCCCGGCGACGAGCGTCCCCCCGTACAGCCACCCGGCCTGCGTGGCGAGCGCCGTCACCAGCCCCATGAGCCTGCCGCCGGTCCCGCCGTCGCCGTCGGCCATCGGCAGCAGCCCCACGGCGAACGCGATCGGCACGACGACGGGCGCGATCATCAGATCCCCCCGCCGCACCCACAGGGCGGTCAGGACACACACCGGCAGGAACAGCACGCCGTAGGCCGTCAGAGACGCCCCGAACAGCACGGCACACAGCCCGCCGAGCAGGAACATCACCGCTCCGGAGAACAGTCCGCTGCCCAGCCCGGTCAGCCGGGGATTCGGCAGCCGTCCCGCAATGGGTGCGGACGCTGCCGACGCGGGCCCGGGCCGCCGTACCGCCGCCTCACTCCGCGCACCTCCCGCTCCACGTTTCGCCTGGGGTGGCAGTGACGATCCCGGCCGGTCACGTCGCGGTCCGTACCGGGCAGGTCGCGTCCTGTATTGCTCCACTGCACCAACGTAGGTCGTTTAATGTGCCGAATCGCCCCTCAGACACGCCGTGGGCCGGTGCCTGGCCAAGCGTTCGACGGGTCGCCGGGCCGCTTGCGGGTACGCCGTAGACTGGTGGATCGGCCGGTCCCCTGGCCCCCTGGCCCTCTCCACTCACGGGAAGTCGCAACGTGTCGCTCACGATCGGAATCGTCGGTCTGCCGAATGTCGGCAAGTCGACCCTGTTCAACGCCCTGACCAAGAACGACGTGCTGGCGGCCAACTACCCGTTCGCCACCATCGAGCCGAACGTGGGCGTCGTCGGCGTCCCCGACCCGCGGCTCGGCAAGCTCGCCGAGATCTTCAAGTCGGAGAAGGTCCTCCCGGCCACGGTCGACTTCGTCGACATCGCGGGCATCGTGCGCGGCGCGTCCGAGGGTGAGGGCCTGGGCAACAAGTTCCTGGCGAACATCCGTGAGTCGGACGCGATCTGCCAGGTCATCCGTGCCTTCGCTGACGAGAACGTCGTGCACGTGGACGGCAAGGTCTCGCCCAAGGACGACATCGAGACGATCAACACCGAGCTGATCCTGGCGGACCTCCAGACCATCGAGAAGGTCCTCCCGCGCCTCCAGAAGGAGTCGCGCATCAAGAAGGACATCGCCCCGAAGGTCAAGGCCGTCGAGGAGGCCAAGGAGATCCTGGAGAAGGGCGACACCCTCTTCGCGCACGGGATCGTCCAGGGCAGCGAGCGCAACGAGCTCCTGCACGACCTGCACCTGCTCACCACCAAGCCGTTCCTCTACGTCTTCAACGTCGACGAGGACGAACTGGTCGACGAGGACTTCAAGAACGAGCAGCGTGCCCTGGTCGCCCCCGCCGAGGCGATCTTCCTCAACGCCAAGCTGGAGGCGGACCTCGCCGAGCTCGACGAGGACGAGGCCCTCGAACTCCTCCAGTCCGTCGGCCAGGAAGAGCCCGGCCTCGCCACCCTCGCCCACGTCGGCTTCAACACCCTCGGCCTCCAGACCTACCTCACGGCCGGCCCCAAGGAATCCCGCGCCTGGACCATCAAGAAGGGCGCCACGGCCCCCGAGGCGGCCGGCGTCATCCACACCGACTTCCAGAAGGGCTTCATCAAGGCGGAGGTCATCTCCTTCGACGACCTGGTGGAGACGGGCTCGGTCGCGGAGGCCCGCGCGAAGGGCAAGGCGCGCATGGAGGGCAAGGAGTATGTGATGCAGGACGGGGATGTGGTGGAGTTCCGCTTCAACGTGTGAGCGGATGAAAGCAACACCACGTTGCTGACCGGGCAAACATGCAGGTCAAATGGGGTCCGTCTCCTCGGAGTCGGGCCCCTTGGTCGTTACCGGCCCGGAGCGCACCGGCTTTGTCGCGACGCTCGCGCAGCCGGTGCCGCCGGTCAGTGAACCGGTGCATGTCGCTCGTACACCGTCACCCTTCGGCCGCGGACCTGCTCTTCGGCCACCGGCGTGAAGTACTTCTTCAGCACGGCGGTCTTGGTCTTGTCCCGCTCGGCCGTCACCGGTCTCGCCACCTGGGCCATGTCCGTCACCAGCAGTATCCGTCGCTGGGTCAGCATTACCGCACGTATGCGACCTGGGCTCGCCTCCATGCCTTTCAGCGTCCCTGACGCCTCCGGGCTCACCTCGAGAGCGATGTCTCGCAGACCGGCGAAGGCGCTCGGAGAGACGGACTTGGTGTCGCGACGTGCCGAGGGGACGAAGAGCACCGCGCTCCCGGTGTTTTTCAGCCGCCGTACGTCCGACGCTATGGCCAGGACGTCGTCCACCCTGCTTGCGGGAGATCGCTTGGTGAGTGACTGCGGCAGCAGCGCCACCATCGCCGCGGTGACCACCGCGGGGAGAATCCACTTGGACGCTGTGGGGCGTCGGAGCCGTACCGCCTCTATGGCTGCGCCGACGACCGAGCCGATCAGGAGCGCCAGGCCCAGCAGGCTGTAGAGGATGTACCGGTCCAGGAACAGCGGCTGGATCATGGACAGAGCGACGAGCCCGATGTGCGGGACCGCCAGCAGAGGTAACCCGACGGCCGCCACCGACAGTTGGCCCGCTCGCGGCCGGTCCAGCAGGGCACCGAGGCCGCCGATAGCCATCAGGATCGCAGGACCGATCATCATGTGCCAGGACAGCGGCGGGATCCAGGACACCTGTGCGGACTGACCTCGGCTGAAGACGATCAACGGCAGCACACACGCTGTGGCGGCCACGGAGGCTGTCGTCCAGCGTGTCCGGATCTCGCTCCCGGCGCGGGTCCAGAGCAGGGTTGCCAGGTGTGCCGCGAGGATCATGAGCGAGAGCCAGTTCAGTAGCCCCATCAGCAGGATGGTGCTGCCGTAGACGGCCCAGTACAGCGTGCGGACACGTCTCTGGAGCAAGTTCACAAGCAGCAGTGTGGAGATCCCGCAACCGGCTGCCACCAGTGCGTACGACCGGCCTTCCTGCAGGTAGAACTGCACAGCCGGAAGCAGCCCGAGCGCCATCCCGCCCGCCAGGCCCACCCACACGCCGGCCAGTCGGTGTCCGATCACGGCCACGCATGCCGCCGCGATTCCCGTGGCCAGCACCGAGGGCAGTCGCAGGGTTGTGATGCTGGGCCCGAAGCATTCGAACAGCGCGTGCATGAGCAGGTAGTAGGACCCGTGCACGACGTCGACGTTCCCCAGCATCCGACAGATCTCAGCGGTGGAACGTTCGGCTACCTGCCAGGTCGCAGCCTCGTCCCGCCACACACTGTCCTGCCGTGACAGGCCCCACAGGCCGAGGGCGAAGGTCCACAGCATCGGGACCAGCCAGACGAGAACATCGCGACGTAGAGGGTCGGTTCCAGGTGCCGTGTCTGTTGTGAGGGCTTCTGGGTGGCGAGGCGATAAGCGTGACTTGCGGTCTATCGACATCAAGGAGGGCTTTCGGGGCGGGAGTTGAGCAGGGCGGGGTGGCAGCAGTCACCCGATGATCACGAATCGAACGCACTGTAGTGCCCCTGTGTGTGTCGTGGATGTTGAACCGGCCGCCCCGGCTGCCCGCCATGACCCGCTCTGGGGCAGGTGTCGCGTTCACGCCATAGTCTCAATTTCATTCCACATCTTTCACGCCACCTTCACCGTCGAAGTCGTTGTTTTCAGTCAACTCACCGGCGCCTAACGATCATCTCCTTGCGTCGGGGCCCTTCGCGCTTCAGAGTCTTGACTCGTTCACAACAAATCCATGTCGAGAGGTGATTCAGATGAACAAGAAAAACGTGGTCAAGGCTGCTGTTGCGTCCGCTGCCCTGCTTTTCGCGGCGGCCACTCCGGCGCTTGCTACGACCGTCGATGTCGCCGGCGGTAAGTGGAGTTACGACCAGGGCGCCAACACGGCGTGGTCGAACTTCAAGCACCCGTCGAACGATCACGCTTCCTCGGTGAAGATTGGCCGCCAGCTCTTCGGCAGTGGCTGCACCGACGCGGGGAGCTGGTCCCTGGCCTCGGGGACGAAGAACGGTGGCGGCATCTCGTACTACTACGACCCGAGCTGCTGATTCACCAGGTCGGCAGTCGAGTCCTGTATGCGGGGGCGGAACCGCTCTCGGGTATCTAGATCGACGCAGCTGTGGGGGCGAGTGTTGCTTGCCCCCACAGCTCCATTTCTTACGGATTGCTTCTTCCCGGACGTGCTCCAGAGCGCCCTCAACCTAGGTATCAGATGCTGCATCGAGGCATAAGATTCGTCCACGCCGCCACCTTGGCCTTCTCCGCAGTGCTGGCTTTCCTGTTCGTGCGCGGGCTGGACGAGACCGGAGTGCTGGGAAACTCGGCTCTGGTCGACGTCATCGACACCGACGGTTCGACGAGCGGAGCTCAAGTCGTCCGAGCTGTCGAGTCGTTCTCGAAAGAGCATGGAGTCGGGGTGGCTCGTGAGGTGACCGATCTGAGGAACCCGGACGGAATCCGGCATCTGTATCTGGCTCCGGGTGGATCCAGCGTCATGACAAAATCCTGGCTGGACGAAGGGTATCCGGCGTTCAGCAGGAACTATGAAACACGTGTACATCCGATTTCCGAGGTCGGGCAACTGGATCCCCGAGGCACCTACTACGTGTTCGGGTCATCAGCCGCTGCCGATTCCTTGCAGGCCTTCTTCGCTGACCTCGGCCTGACGGTGAGTGTCACGCATCCCTTGTCGTATGCCGAGCTGAGCGAACGATACTCGGACGATCCCCTGTTTCAGGCACTTGGTGTGGTTGCACTTGCCGCGCTGACGATGACAGGCGCGAGCGTGCTGCTCAATGCCAAAGCGTACGGAGTTCTCCGGATGCAGGGAATGTCCTTCATCGGCATCCTCCTCCGGGATCTGCGACAACTGGTGGTCTTCTGGCTCGCAGCCGTCGGCACCGTCGCTGCGGTGGCCCTCGCCTTCCTCGGCTTCTACAACGGCCTCGCCTGGCTGGGGCTGTTCGCTTCGGTGGCCGCGGCGGTGGCCGCCCTGCTGCTGGTCCTGGTGCTCTCGGTCCACGCGGCCATGCTGGCCCTGACGTTCAAGACCGACGTCCTGCCTGCTCTCAGGGGCGAGCTGCCTTCGCGCGCGGCCTCCATCAGCGTCTATCTCGTACGCATCCCCGCACTGCTGCTCGCTCTCAGTATCGCCACGAGCGTGACTCTTGCCGGCCGGGATGTACTGATGCGCCTGGAGAACCGGGACGCCTACGGCGCGGTGGGCGATGCGGTCTCGGTACGTCTCAGTGGTGCCTTCGCCATGCGCATGGATCAACTGAACGACCACGTGGGCCCGTGGCTGCGGCAGGCCGATGAGCGCGGTGAGGTTGTCCTCGCCGGGCGCAGAGATCTCCAGGTTTCCGCACCGGGCAGAGGTCTTCCGTCCGGTGAAATCCTCATCGTCAACGACACCTATCTCGAGAAGCAACCGATTATTGACCCCGCGGGACGGCGTCACGCCTCTGAAGCCCGCAGCGGCAGGGTTCCGGACTCGCGCGCGGTGCGGGTCATCATTCCCGAATCCCTTGCCTCTCATGCATCGACCATCACGAAGGCGGCATCCGGGATCATCGATCCGGGCCTCGACCGGAACGTTGCGCTTGAGACGCTCAGCAGCAGGGCGGGGCAGAGTGTTTTCGGGTACAACACCGGCGCCTATTCCTACAACTCGGCACACAGTCCTGATGAGGACAGGTCCATGGTGCGGGATCCGGTTCTCGTTGTCGTCCCCAACGGTTCACGCATCCTCAGGGACGATGCCTATACCGCATTCGCCACTCAGGCGGGAGTGGTGTTCCCCGACCCGGACGACGTGCTCAAGGGTGTCAAGGCGAACAGGCTGGACAACTACGTCAATTCCGTGAGCCCCGTCGGACAGAAAACAGCTCTGGACCTCAGGAACGCGGTCAACGAACTTCGATTGCAGATATTCAACCTGATCATTGCCGTGGCAGTCCTTCTTATTGCCGGTGTCGGCGTCTGCATCATCTACTCCCGCAAGAACGCGCAGAACATATTCGTGCGACACATCAGCGGTTGGAGATATGTTGCCACGCGCCGGTTCATTCTCGCCGTTGAGGCGGCCATCGCGGTCATCTTTGCCACGAGGATTCCGTTCGAGGCCTGGCAGCAGAAACAGGAACTGAAAGAGTTCGCTGCCGCGGGTGTGCCCGCCCCCTTCCAGCCCACTCACCTGACCACCCTGGATCTCGGTGTCATCACCGGACTCGTTGTTTTCGAGTTCGGGGCTGTCCTCCTCGCTCTGGCGTTCTTCCATCGCCGGATCGTGAAAGAAGGGGCGACCGCCACGTGAGCCTCTCGAGCGTCGGAACCCCTTCATCCAGCCGGAGTGCGTTGTGATCGATATAGAGAACCTTTCCAAGACCTTCGGTGCCCGTGTCTTGTGGCAGGACGTCAACTTCACTGTCGGCTCAGGCGAAATGCTCGCCCTCGTCGGCCCGAGCGGATCTGGTAAGTCGACCCTCCTCAATTGTCTCGGGTTGCTGGACAAGCCGACCGCCGGGGCGATCCGATACCAGGGGAAGGATCTGACTGGTTTCGGAAAGAGCGAGATCCGTCGGTTCCGGCGCGACACCCTCGGCTACCTGTTCCAGCACTACGCCCTGATCGAGAACGCGACCGTCGACGAGAATTTGGAGGTGGCCGTCAAGCCTCGGCGCTCAGCGCAGGGCAACGGCGGCTCGGCCCTCGCTGAGGCCCTCGACCGCGTGGGGCTGGCGGGGCGGGGAAAGGAGAAGGTTCTCCACCTCAGTGGTGGAGAGCAGCAGCGCGTGGCCTTGGCCCGCCTCATGGTGCAGCGGCCGGCCGTGGTGCTGGCGGACGAGCCCACCGGCGCCCTCGACGACGCCAACTCCACCGCCGTCATCGACATCCTCCGCGACATGAGCGAGGGCGGATGTGCCGTGGTCCTCGCCACCCACGACGCCGCCGTCCGGGACCGATGTGACGCCGTGTTTGCTGTCCATGAGTCCTCGCTCGTCGAAGCCTCACCACGCGAGTCGATCAGTCCTCTGATCCGCTCATGAGCGGCCGGAGCCACCGCCCTCGACGGTGCTGAGAGCCGCGTCGTACTGCTCCTCCGTCACCGGCTCCAGCCAGTTCGTGCCGTCGCCGTTCGTGTCGCCGGTGACGATGGCGATGTGGGCCAGGAGGTTGGTGTCGGTGGCGCCGTGCCAGTGTTCCTCGTTCGGGGGGCACTTGACGGTTTCGCCGGCGCTGACGCGGATGATGTGGCCGTCTCGGGTGCCGACGAGGCCGATGCCGTCGGTGATGTGCAGGACCTGGCCGAGGGCGTGGGAGTGCCAGTGGGTGCGGGCGCCGGGGGTGAAGCGGACCAGGGCGGCGGCGAGGCGGGCCGGTTCGGTGGGGGTCTCGATCATGTTGAGGTAGACGTCGCCGGTGAAGCGCTCGGCCGGGGCCTTGAGGGTGGGGGTGTGGGTGATGTGTTCCATGGTTCGCTCCTGTCGTCAGGCGTTTCGTCAGGCGTTTCGTCAGAGGGCTCGTCAGGCGTCTCGCGCGTCGGTGATCTGCTTGAGACGGGTGATCGCGGTCATGGCGTTGGGCCAGCCCGCGTAGAAGGCCAGGTGGGTGATCGCCTCGGACAGCTCCTCGGCACTCAGGCCGTTGTCCAGGGCCACGCCGAGGTGGTAGCCGAGCTGCTCGCCGCGGTACAGGGCGGCCAGCACGCTCACGGTCACCAGGCTGCGGTCGCGCGGGGACAGCCCGGGGCGTTCCCAGACGTCGGCGAACAGGACCTCGTCGGTGATCTCGACGAGCTTGGGCGCGATCCCGGCCAGCTCCTGGGGTGCGGACTGCTTCGGCATGGAAGTTCTCTCCTCGATTGCGACAGACTTGTGCGGGTTCGACCGCTGTCGCTATCGAGGAAAACGCGGCCCGGTGTGATGGGGAAGGGACTGCCGTTACAGGTACTGACAGGGCCCCCCACCCGCGGGACGCCCGGCCTAGCCTGGAAGGCGTGAGTACCGAGAGCGACGCCCGCGAGTTCCTGGCCTCCCGCCGCGCCAAGATCACGCCGCAGCAGGCGGGGCTGCCCGCCTACGGGGGTAATCGGCGGGTGCCGGGCCTGCGTCGCGAAGAGGTCGCGCTGCTCGCCGGCGTCAGCATCGACTACTACGTCCGCCTCGAACGCGGTCACCTCGCGGGCGCCTCCGAGGAGGTCCTCGATGCCGTGGCGAACGCTCTCCAGCTCGACGACGCCGAGCGCGCCCATCTGTTCGACCTGGCCCGTGCCGTCGCCAAGCGCCCGGCCCGTCGGTCCAGGCGCGTCCGTGGGCCCCTGCCGGACAGTGTCCTGCGCGTCCTGGCGTCGATGACCGACTCCCCGGCCTTCATCCGCAACGGTCGGCTGGACATCCTCGCGACCAACCACCTCGGCCGGGCCCTGTACTCCCCGCTGTTCCCCGACCGCACCGCACGGACGGTCAACATCGCCCGGTTCCAGTTCCTCGACGCCCGTGGCCGCGACTTCTTTCCCGACTGGGAGGAGTCCATGAACACCACGGTGTCCCTGCTGCGGACCGAGGCCGGACGCGCCCCTCACGACACAGCGCTGACCGGCCTGATCGGCGAGCTCGTCACCCGTAGCGAGGAGTTCCGCACCGCCTGGGCCAGGCACAACGTGCGCCTGCACCACACCGGCCGCAAGTCCTTCCGCCACCCCGAGGTCGGTGTCCTGACCCTCGACTTCGACGCCATGGAGCTGCCCGCCCAGCCCGGCCTCACCCTCACCGCCTACAGCGCCGCAGCCGGTTCCGCCGACCACGACGCCCTCCAGCTGCTCGCCGCGTGGGCCGCCACCGAGGAGGCGCCGGTCACCGGTGATCCCGCCGCCGCCCCCGATCAGGGGCGGCAGGGCTGAGCATGCCGGACCGCGCGCGGCGCCGGCCGGTCAGCGCGGCTTGGTCGCTCGGACGATCGCCGAGTGCATGCCGTCGGCCACCGCGTGGGTCGGGGTGATCTCCACGTCGGTGAAACCGGCGGCCTCCAGGCCCTGCCGGTACTCGGCGAAGGACAGCGCGCCGGCGATACAGCCGGCGTAGTCACCGCGCTCGGCACGCTGGGCGGGGGCGAGGGCGTCGTCGGCGACGACATCGGAGACGCCGATCCGGCCGCCGGGCCTCAGCACCCGGAACGTCTCGGCGAACACGGCCTGCTTGTCGGTGGACAGGTTGATCACGCAGTTGGAGATGACCACGTCGATCGTGTGCGCGGGCAGCGGGACGGCCTCGATGGTGCCCTTGAGGAACTCGACGTTCGTCGCGCCCGCCTTCTCGGCGTTGGCCAGGGCGAGTTCGAGCATCTCGTCGGTCATGTCCAGTCCGTACGCCTTGCCGGTCGGGCCGACGCGGCGGGCCGAGAGCAGGACGTCGATGCCGCCGCCGGAGCCGAGGTCGAGCACGCGTTCGCCGGTGCGGAGTTCGGCGACGGCGGTGGGGTTGCCGCAGCCGAGGGAGGCGGCGACCGCCGCGGCGGGCAGGGCGTCGCGCTCGGCGGTGGCGTAGAGGGTGGAGCCGAAGTTCTCGTCGACCTCGATGGGCTCGGGGCCGCAGCAGGCGGTGCCGCCCGTGGTGACCGACACGGCTGCCTCGGCGTATCGGCGGCGGACGATTTCGCGCAGGTCGGTGGAGTGCTCGCTCATGACAGTTGCCTCCGAACGGGCTGTATTGACGTTCATTGATGCAAGCTTGCGCCTTGAATCGAAAAACGTCAACATAGAGGCATGTCGAAACAAGAGCTCGAGGTGATCGGGCAGGACGCCGCCTGCTGCGAGGGCCTGGCCACCGCGCCCCTGGACGAGGAACGTGCCCGGGTACTGGCCAAGGTGTTCAAGGCGCTGGGCGACCCGGTGCGGCTGCGGCTGCTGTCGATGATCGCCTCGCGCGGGGAGGGCGGCGAGGTCTGCGTCTGCGAGCTGACCCCGGCCTTCGACCTGTCCCAGCCGACGATCTCCCACCACCTCAAGCTGCTCCGCCAGGCCGGTCTCATCGACTGCGAGCGGCGCGGAACGTGGGTGTACTACTGGGTGCTGCCCGGCGTCCTGGACCGGATCGCCGCGTTTCTGAGCGCGCCGGAGTCCGCTGGAGCTGTCGCGTGAGCATGTCGCGGACCGCCGGAACCGCTGCCGCACCCCCGCCCCTCCTCCGCCGCCTCGCCGCCGAAGCGCTCGGGACCGGGCTCCTGGTCGCCGTCGTCGTCGGGTCGGGGATCCAGGCCGCCCAGTTGTCGCACGACGCCGGCGTGCAGCTGCTCGCCAACTCCCTCGCCACCGTCCTCGGCCTGGCCGTGCTGATCACGCTGCTCGGGCCCGTCTCCGGCGCGCACTTCAACCCCGCCGTCACCCTCGCCGTCACTCTCGCCGACAGGTTCACCGGCCGCCGCGACGGCACCGGCCCGACCTGGCGGGAAGCCGCCGCGTACGTGCCCGCGCAGGTCGCCGGGGCGATCGGCGGCGCGGTCCTGGCCGACGCCATGTTCGGGAAGCCGCTGGTGAGGTTCTCCGCCCAGGACCGCTTCGCCGGGCATCTGTGGCTGGGCGAGGCCGTCGCCACGGCCGGGCTGATCCTGCTCGTTCTCGGCCTGGGGCGCATCGGCCGCACAGCCCTGGCCCCGGCCGCCGTGGCCTCGTACATCGGGGCCGCCTACTGGTTCACGTCCTCCACGGGCTTCGCCAACCCCGCGGTGACCGTCGGCCGTGCCTTCACCGACACCTTCGCCGGTATCGCCCCCGCCTCCGTCGCCCCGTTCATCGCTGCCCAGTTGCTCGGTGCCGCGCTCGGGCTGGGCGTCGTCGCGGTCGTCTACGGACGTTCCTCTGCCGCGACGCACGTGGTCGTCGTCCCGCACGGTGAGCCCGAAGTCGCCCCCACCTGACCGACCTTCCCCGTCTGCAAGGACACCGCCTGAAAGGACACCGCATGAGCGCTGCCGCCCCGCGCCCCTCCGTACTGTTCGTCTGCGTCCACAACGCCGGCCGCTCCCAGATGGCCGCCGCCTTCCTCGCCCGACTCGCCGGGGACCGGGTCGAGGTGCGTTCGGCGGGATCGGCGCCCGCCGCGACGGTGAACCCGGCCGTGGTGGAGGCGATGCGCGAGGCCGGTATCGACCTCTCCGCGGAGACCCCGAAGGTCCTCACCCCCGAGGCGGTCCAGGCGTCCGACGTGGTCGTCACCATGGGCTGCGGGGACACCTGCCCCGTCTTCCCCGGCAAGCGGTACCTGGACTGGCGGCTCGACGACCCGGCGGGCCAGGGCGTCGACGCCGTCCGGCCGATCCGGGACGCCATCGAGCAGCGCGTGCGCGGTCTGCTCGCCGAACTCGGCGTCCCGGACGGGTCAAGGAACTGACGGACCTTTACGCACGGGGCTCAGAACTGGAGCGCCCAGGCGTCGATCCGCCCGGTGTCCAGGCGGGCGTTGTCGCTCACCCGGAGGGTCCACGTGCCGTTGGCGGTCTCGGCCGAGGCGTTCACGGAGTACGTGGTGTCGATGTTGTCCGCACTGCCGCCGGTGCCGTACGACTTCAGGGTGTACGCCGTGCCGTCGGGGGCGATCAGCTGGACCTGGAGGTCACCGATGTAGGTGTGGACGATGTGGACCTCGACGGCCAGGGCCGAGGGTGCGTTGCCGGTGACGCCGGAGACGGTCACCGGGGACTCGGCGGTGGCGTTGTCGGCGATGGCCTGGTCGGCGGTGTTCTCGAAGCGCGGGCCGGGCGGGGTGGTCGTGCCGCCGCCCACGTAGAGGAGCCGGTTGGGGGAACCGCTGCCGGGGCTGGTGACGACGCCGGTGGTGGCGGCGGCCGTCAGCGCGGCGGAGACCTGCGCGGGAGTGGCCGTGGGGTTGGCGGCCAGGTGGAGGGCGGCGGCTCCGGCGACGTGCGGGCTCGCCATCGACGTACCGGAGATGGTGTTGGTCGCCGAGTCGCCGGAGTTCCACGACGAGGTGATGGACGAGCCGGGCGCGAACAGGTCCAGCACCGTCCCGTAGTTGGAGTAGCTCGCCTTCGCGTCGCTCGACGTCGTGGCGCCGACCGTGACGGCCTCGGTGACACGCGCCGGAGACCGGGTGGAGGCGTTGGTGGACTCGTTGCCCGCCGCGACCACGAAGGTGACGCCGGAGGTGATGGCATTGCGTACGGCGGTGTCGATGGCCGTGTCGGCGGGGCCGCCGAGGGACATGTTCGCGACGGCCGGCTTGACCGCGTTCCGCGCGACCCAGTCGATGCCCGCGACGACCTGGGCGGTGGTGCCCTGGCCCGAGTTGTTCAGCACGCGGACCCCGACGACCTTGGCCTGCTTGGCGACGCCGTAGGCGCTCCCGGCGACCGTGCCGGCGACGTGCGTACCGTGACCGTGGCCGTCCTGGGCGGTGTTGTCGTTGTCGACGGCGTCGTAGCCGTAGGAGGCGCGCCCGCCGAAGTCGCTGTGGGTGATGCGGACGCCGGTGTCGATGACGTACGCCGTGACGCCCTGGCCCGCCGAATCCGGGTAGGTGTAGGAGCTGTTCAGCGGCAGGTTCTTCTGGTCGATGCGGTCCAGGCCCCAGGAGGGCGGGCTGGGCTGCGTCCCGGTGACGCCGTAGATCCTGTCCTGGACGACGGAGGCGACGGCCGGGTCGGCGGCGAGACGTTTCGCCTCGGACGCGGACGCCTCGACGGCGTAGCCGTTCAGGGCCTTGGTGTACGTCCGCTCGATGTCGGCGCCGTACTTGTGCGCCAGGGCGCGGCCTTCGGCGGAACCGGCCTTCGCGGTCCTCAGGGTGACGATGTAGCTGTCGGCGACGGCGTTCGCGGCGCCCTCGTACTGGACGCGTCCCCCGTCTGCGACCGGGGCCGCGCCGGCGGGGAGGGCGGAGACGAGGCTCGCGACGAGCGCCGCGGTGGCCGTCGCGCCGAGCGCGGCCAGTCTTCGCCGGGTGGATCCGTGCGGGGTGCGGGGAGTACGCATCACTGCCATCTGAGGGATCCTCCTCATCGGTGGTGCGCTGTGGGGTGTCGTGCACGCCCGTCGGAGCCACCCGGAAGCCTGGAGTCATGGTCATGTCAGACAAAGGGTGACTCCTGTGCGTCAGCCGAAAGATTGAGGCCTCCACAGGAATTGCACAAGGGCCCTGCACGCACGCACGTACAGGGCCCCGGCCCCCGCCCCTCGGGCCCCCGGCCCGTCAGCCCGCCGGGCGGGCCTGCTTCAGCACCTCGGCCGGCAGGGCATCGCCGGCTCCGATGACCTCGATGCCGAGCAGCCGTCCCGACGCGTCCACGTCGAGGAACACCTCGGCGTCCGCCCCGATCCCGGCGACGGGGATCTGCCGGGCGGCGGCGCCGTCGGCGATGTGCGCGACGAGTGACACATAGGCGGTGTCGTTCTCGCGGTCGTACTCGATGTGCATGGTTCGCCTCTCGGGAACGGGCTCAGTTGCGGCCGACGGACACGACGTTCCCGGCCTTGTTGACGACGACCCAGACCTTGCCGGTGGTGTACTTCCACGTGCCGGGCGACTTGCCCTTGGTCTTCTTGCCGGTCTTCACCGTACGCGCGACCATCTCCTGGCTGATGCCGCGCTGGGCCATGCGCTGGGCCGCGTGCCGGGAGATGCTCTTGACGCCCTGGGTGAGCAGCAGCCGCCCGGCGACGATCGCGATCGGGATGAACCACGCCGGGTCCGCCACCACCGGGAAGGCCGTGCCGGGGCCGGGCCGCACGGTCTGGATCAGGGCGCCGCCCTCGACGCGGTACTCGGTGGGCACGGCCTCGCCGCGCGCGTCCTTCGCCCAGGGCGCGTCGAACGTACCGAGGTACTCCTCGCCGCGGCTGACCAGGATGGAGCCGTCCTCGAGGACCTCGGTGACCGCGTCCGCGGGCAGGCCGAGCGGGAAGCGGAACTCGGTCGGGGCGTCCGCGTCCTTGAGCGTGACGAGGGTGCGCACACCGTCGTGGTTGGGCTGCACGGCCAGGTCGATGTCCTCGCCCGCGCCCGGGTAGACGACGGTGCCGTTGGCGCCCGTGGCGGCCTGGGAGTCGGCGCTGCCGGGCAGGGTGAGACGCAGTACGTCGGTGCCGTAGGCGAACTCCACGGCCCCGTCGGCGGTGGCGGGCGCGGTGATCCGGGCCGCGGACGTCTCCGTGGTCACCTCCGCGCGGGTCGCGCCGCCGCCGAGCGGCGTTCCGGGAACGAGGTCGGAGGTCCCCGTGACGCGCTCGACCGTCTCGGCCGCCTGTACGGCCAGGGACGACCGGGCCTCGGCGCCACCGGTCTCCGCGTGCGCGCCCGCGGCGGTCAGCAGCACCGCGCCGGCGGTGCAGCCCGCCACCAGGATGCGGGCGTGGAGGCGTCGGCGTCGGGCGGGGCGGTCCTGGGTGTGGTGCATGTGCGTCCTTGCTCAAGGCCCGTTCCACGGGCGGGTGCTGATCGGCGACCTGACGGATCGTGACAGCGGTACACCCGCCGGGGACATCCGCCCGAGGGCGGGAACCGACCCCGCCGACCGGCGGGGGCCGGGCCCGTGGCCGTGTGCCGTCGTGCCGTCGTGTGTCAGGTGGCACACGACGGCGGTGCAACGTCTCGCGGGGGAGGACCGTCGTAACGAGCGTTGAGAGCGACGGGTGGGGGAAGCGGACGTGATACGGGTCGCGGTGGTGGACGACGAGCCTCTGGTGCGTGCCGGGCTGCGGGTGATCCTCGGTTCGACGGAGGACATCACCGTGGTCGCCGACTGCGGGGGAGCGGGCGCCGTGGAGGCCGTGCGGACCGGGCGGGTGGACGTCCTGCTGCTCGACATCCGGATGCCGGTCCTCGATGGGCCGTCCGTGCTGCGCCAGGTCGTCGGCCTGCCGAAGGCCCCGGCGGTGGCGATGCTGACCACCTTCGACGCCCGTGAGCACGTGGACGAGGTGCTGCGGCTGGGGGCGGCAGGGTTCCTGATGAAGAACACCGCTCCGGAGCAACTGATCGAGGCGGTGAGGGCGTTGGCCGCCGGTCGCCGGGTGCTGGCGCCCGAGGCGGTGGGGCAGGTGATCGACGGGTACCTGCTGTCCGGCCGTGACGAGGAGGCCGTATGGCAGGTGCGCGCCCTCACCGGCCGGGAACGCGAGGTGCTCGCGCTGGTGGGAGCGGGGCTCAGCAACCGTGCCATCGCGGGCCGGCTGCACCTGGCGCACGGCACGGTCAAGGACCATGTGAGCGCCGTACTGGCGAAACTGGGAGGTCTCAACCGGGTTCAGGCGGCCGTGGTCGCCGACCGGGCGGACCTGGTCGAGGCCGGGGCGGAGCGGGGGTGAGGGGGCCGGGGCCGTCCGGGGCGCTGTCGAGCCGCGCTCCGACGGCACGGACAGGCACAGGGGACAGCGGTTCGCCGGCCACCCGCCCTGGTGCCGGTGCCGTACGACGCCTCGCGTCCCGCGCCCTCCCCGTGCTGGTCGCCCTCGTCGACGGGCTGGTGGTCAACGGCCTGACCGCCGGTCACGGGACGTGGCTGGCCCTCGTCGCCGCCGGTGCGTTGCTGCTGCGGCGACGGGCCCCCGAGGTGGCCGTGCTCGCCGGACTGCCGGGGCTGTACCTCGGGCACATCGCCTTCGCCCCGGTGATCGCGCTGTACTGCGTCGCCGTCCGGCGCGGCCCTCTCCTCGTCCCCGTGACGGGCGCGGCGGCGGTCGCGGTGGCATGGTTGGTGCCCCACCCGGCGGCCGGCGTCTCCTCCCTCGTGCTCGACCGGGAGACCGCGCTGCTGGCCCTGGACTGCTGCGGACTGGCGGCCGGCATCGTCGTACTCGGCCGGTCGGTACGGTCACGGCAGGAGCACCTGCGGGAGGCGACGGCCCGGCGGGCCTGGGAGAACCAGGTCCTGACCGAGCGGGTGCTGGCCACCGAACGCAACCGGCTGGCCCGGGAGATGCACGACGTGGTCGCTCACAAGGTGAGCCTGATCAGTCTGCAGGCCGGCGCGCTGCAGGTGGGCCGGCCCGGGGACGCGGACGTGCGGACCACGGCCCGGTCGATCCACGAACTGTCCGCGCAGACCCTCACCGAACTGCGGCATCTGGTGGGGGTGTTGCGCACGGCGGGAGGCACGGAAGCACAGGCCGTCCCCGGGGCCGGACCGGCCGACATCACGGGCCTGGTCCGCGACAGCGGCCTCCCGGCGGACCTCGACGTGCCGACACCTCCGCCCGCGGTGCCCGAAGCGGTCGAACGCGCCGCGTACCGCACGGTCCAGGAGGCCCTGACCAACATCCGCAAGCACGCTCCGGGCGCCCGTGCGCGCATCCGCGTCCACTACGCGGCCGGACTGCACGTCGAGGTGCACAACACGCCCCCTGCCCGGGCCACTTCCCACCCGGCCCTCCCCGGAGGCGGCCACGGCCTGGTCGGCCTGCGGGAACGCGCGCACCTCCTGTCCGGAGAGTTCCACGCGGGCCCGACCCCGGACGGCGGCTTCACCGTACGGGCGATGTTCCCCGTGGGGTGGGCGACGTCCGACGGTCCCGAGAAGCCCAGGCCACTGACAGGATCGGCGCAGGCCGAACCGACGACCTGAACTGACCAGTCGTCAGTCTCCCTGCCGCACCCGCCTACGATGCGCCCAGCCGTACGTCAGACCCCCGCGCACCACCCCGCCTCAGCCAGGAGCACCGTCCCCGTGTCGATACCCCCGCCCCCCGGGACCCCGCAGCCCCAGGACCCGTACGGCCGGCCACCTGCCGACCGGCCCCAGGCGCAGCGTCCGTACGGCACCCCGGTCTCCGTCAACGCGCTCGCCGTGGCCGCTCTCGTGCTCGGCGTGCTCTGCTTCCTGCCCGTCGCGGGGCTCGTCCTGGGGCTGGTCGCGCTGTGGCAGATCCGGCGGTCCGGGCAGAGCGGACGGGGCATGGCGATCGCCGGGGTGGTGCTGTCGTCCGTCGGAGCCGTGCTGTGGGGGGTGGTGCTGGCCACGGGCGTCGCGTCCGAGGTCTGGGCGAGGTTCCAGGACGGTGCGCGGGGCAACGAGAGCCTGTCGCTGCGCACCGGCGACTGCTTCGACGCGCCCGACGGTCTGGAGGGCGACACCTACGACGTCGACCGGGTCCCCTGCCAAGACGGCCACGACGGTGAGGTGTTCGGGGTCGTCACACTGCCGGGCGGCGCCTTCCCGGGCGACGGCAAGGTCACCGACATCGCCGACGAGAGGTGCTACGCGCTCCAGGACCGGTACGCCATGGACTCCTGGGCGATGCCGGCCGACGTCGACGTGTACTACCTCATGCCGTCCCGGGAGACCTGGCGCTACGGCGACCGCGCGATCATCTGCGTCTTCGGCGGCACCGACGCGAAGGCCGAACTGACCGGCTCCCTGCGCGGCGACCCCACCACGCTCGACACCGACCAGGTCGTCTACCTGTCCGCGGCCAACGCCGTCGACGCGGCGCTGTACGAGGAGCCGGAAGAGCCCCCGGAGGACGACCTCGCCGGATCCCGGGCCTGGGCCGGGCAGGTGCACGACGTGCTCGGCGAACAGATCGAGGCCCTGCGCGGCCATTCCTGGCCCTCGGCCGCCCAACGGCCCGTCGCCGACCTGGTCGAGGACATGGAGGAATCCCGCGAGCAGTGGTCGAAGGCGAGCGAGGCCGGTGACGTGGACACCTACTTCACGCACTACCAGAAGGCGCACGCGTACGTCGACGGCCCGGCGACCGTCACGGCGCGCAAGGCTCTCGGGCTGGCCACCACCCCGCCCTCGTTCGACGACAGCGAGAGTGGGAACTCCGAACTCGAGGTGTGACGGCGGCTATAGCGGGGAGAAAGTGCCTGCGTAAAGCCCTCAGGGCCACTATGTCATCACATCGAGTGATTCTCTGGCCTTTGCTTGCACCGCACAACCTACGGTTGCCACGCTGTTGCTGTCTGTACAACCTGATGGGAGCGGCCAGTGACATTCGGTGAGCAGCCGGCGTATCTGCGCGTCGCGGGTGATCTCCGCCAGAAGATCGTCGACGGTCAGCTGCCACCGCACACCCGGCTCCCCTCCCAGGCCAGAATCCGCCAGGAGTACGGAGTCTCGGACACCGTGGCCCTGGAGGCCCGCAAGGTGCTCATGGCGGAAGGCCTGGTCGAGGGCCGCTCCGGCTCGGGGACGTATGTGCGCGAGCGGCCCGTCCCCCGGCGTGTCTCCCGCTCCGGATACCGCCCGCCCGGCGGGGCCACGCCGTTCCGCCAGGAGCAGGCCGACGGGGAGGGGCGCGGCACCTGGGAGTCGAGCAGCGAGCAGTCCGAGGCGAGTGTCGCGGTCGCCGAGCGGCTGGACATCGAGCCGGGCGACCGGGTGATGTGCACGAAGTACCTCTTCCGCGAGGGCGGCGAGGCGATGATGCTCTCCACGTCCTGGGAGCCGCTCGCCGTGACGGGCCGTACGCCCGTGATGCTGCCGGAGGAGGGGCCGCTCGGCGGCATGGGCGTCGTCGAGCGCATGCGCGCGATCGAGGTGATCGTGGACAACGTCACCGAGGAGGTCGGCGCCCGTCCCGGGCTCGCCGAGGAACTGCTCGTCCTGGGTGGCGTCCCCGGCCATGTGGTCGTCGTCGTCCAGCGCACGTTCTACGCCTCCGGCCGCCCGGTCGAGACGGCCGACGTGGTGATTCCGGCCGATCGGTACCGGGTCGCCTACCACCTTCCGGTCAAGTAGCGAACGCTCCCATCCGTCCCGGGGCGCGCTCCCTGCGCGCCCCGCTCACACGATCACCGAGGCGGCCGTCGTCGAACGGGACGGTCCGCATTCCCGTGCCGGTCGTCGTCTTCGCAGGTCGACAATGGTGTCTGCGGTATGCCTCCGGCCGGATGCGTCGAGGCACTCTGACGGCGCGTTCACCGGCGCGCGCCCCCTGCGTTCTGGCTGGTTGCGTACCTCTTTGTGAAAACCCGTATTCGCTGCGTGAAGGTTAGGCGTACGCTCGGGCATATGCGCATTGCGGTTTCCTTAGCGGGTGGGGCGCGGCACAGGCCGCGGGTGGGAAGTGGAGGGGCGCGATGAACGACAGCACGATCACTCTTCCCTGGCTCGTGATACGAGAAGACGACAACGGCAACCGCTACCGGGTGGGCCGGTACGCGACCAGGTCCGAGGCCCAGAAGATCGCGGACAGCCTCGACGGCCGCGGTCACAAACAGCTCTACTGGGTCGAGCGGCTGGGGCAGAACGGGGCGGGCGCGTGACGCGCGACTGACCTCATCCCCCGGAGTGTCTGCGCCCGGAGTCGGTGTCCGGATCGGCGTCCGGCCATGCTCCCGTAGGCTCCCCGCATGAGTGAGCGGATCGTCGTCGTAGGTGCCGCGCTGGTCGACGAGGGGCGGTTGTTGGCGGCCCGGCGCAGTGCGCCCGTCGAGCTGGCCGGGCGCTGGGAGTTGCCCGGCGGCAAGGTCGAGCCGGGGGAGACGGCCGACGCCGCGCTCGTACGGGAACTGCGCGAGGAACTCGGCGTCGACGCCGAGGCCGGCGGGCGCGTCCCGGGGGAGTGGCCCCTGAAGTCGCCCTACGTCCTGCACGTGTGGACCGCACGGCTGCGCCCCGGCTCCGCCGCCCCCGAGCCTCTCGAGGACCACGACGAACTGCGCTGGCTCGGCCCCGGCGAGATCTGGGACGTGCACTGGCTCGACCAGGACGTCCCGGCCGTACGGCAGACCCTCGCGCACCTCGGAGCCGCGGAAGGCCTCACCTCTTCCGGTCCCGGCGCGGAGGAAGTGCCCGGCGCCTGAGGCCGTCCGGGGGCGTACGGTGTCGGGCAATTGCTGTACGGGCGCCCCCTGTGCCTTTCGTGCCACTGTGCGCTGCCCGCGCGGTACTCCGCCCCGGATATCGGGTATGTGCTCATTAACCCCATGAAACCGGACATGGGTGGGCTTCCTGTCAGGGGAGTGATCGGCGTGATCGACGCCGAAGGTGACTGCGCCGAGTGGACCTTTCCCGCCGAACCGGGCGCCGTACGCACCGCCCGCCAGGTCGTCCGCGGCCAACTCCGCGCGTGGAACCTCGACAGCCTGGCCGACCTCGCGGCGTTGCTGGTCAGCGAGTTGGTCACCAACGCCCTGCGCCATGCCACGGGTCCCATCGGGCTTCGCCTGGTCCGCCCGTCCGACCTGGACGGCGTCCTGCGGGTCGAGGTCTCCGACCCCCTCCCGGACCCACCCCGCGAGCGCGCCGCCCGGCCCGAGGACGAGAGCGGCCGCGGGCTGCAACTGGTCGCCTCCTCCTGCCGCCGATGGGGCACCCGGCCCGGCGCCGCGGGCAAGACGGTGTGGTTCGAACTCGCTGTGCCGGGGTGAAAAATCGGTGTACGTACGCCCTGTCACTGTCGAGCGATTGGTTCAGGCCAGTGGCGGTTGTCGAAAGACGTGATTCGACGACGTGTCCCCTGGTTAGAAGACTGGAAGTGTTGTCACGGTCCGGACCGAAAACCATCGGGACCGTGCTGTGATCGTGAACACCGTGTTGTGCGGCACCGTAGTGCTGGATACTGCGGGCAGCCGCCCCCGGTGACCGGTGCCGGACGCGGTGAGCTGGAGGGGACGGTTCGCGTGAGCGAGATACCAGCGAAGGCCACGGGGTCCGAGGACCCGTCGGACGGCGCGAGGGCCAGGGCCGTGGACGGCCTGGCTTCCGCGGTGGGAGGTGCGCTCGCGGCCGACAGGGTGCAGCCCGGGGACGCCATGTGGCAGAGCAGTCCCCCGGGATCCATCTACGACTACATCAAGGTCGCGTCCTTCTCGATCGGCCCCGACGGGCTGGTCGACCAGTGGAGCCTGCGCGCCGAGCACCTTTTCGGCATCCCGGCCGCGACCGCCGTCGGCATGGATCCGATCGAGGCCTTCATCGACCCGCGTCATCACGAGCGGGGCATGCGCAAGATGGCCGAGATCCTCGACGGCCGCGAGTGGACCGGCGTGGTGCCCTTCCGGATGCCCGAGGGCGCCGAGGGCGAATGCGGTCATGAGGGACTCGCCGAGGTGTACGTCATGCCGACGCGCACCGAGGACGGCGAGAAGGCCGCCGTCTGCATCGTCGTCGACGTCCGCACGCTGCGCACCATCGAGACCGACCTTGCCGCATCGCAGGCCATTTTCAGTCAATCCCCTTTCGGTTTCCTCCTGATCGACTCCGATCTGCGGGTCCGCCGCGTCAACCAGCGGTTCGCCTCCATCTTCGGCGGCGCGCCCGACGAGCACCGCGGCAAGGGCGTCCACGACTACCTCCAGCGCGGGGAGGCCGAGCGGGTCGCCGCAACGCTGAGCAGGGTGCTGGAGACCGGCAGCTCCATCACGGACATGCATGTCACGGGTTTCGTGCCGGGCTCCGACGAGCGCCGCCACTGGTCCGTCAACCTCTACCGTGTGCACAGCGGTTCGGGCCGCCCCATCGGGGTCGCCTGGCTCGGGATCGACATCACCGCCCGCCGCGAGGCCGCCCGCGAGGCCGCCGCCGCCCGGCGCAACCTGGCTCTGCTGAACGAGGCCGGCGCCCGCATCGGCAACTCCCTCGACCTGGAGACCACGGCCAGGCAACTCCTCGACGTGGTCGTGCCCGGCTTCTGCGATCTGGCCACCGTCGACCTGTACCAGGGTCTGCTGGTGGGCGACGAGACCCCGCCCGGGCTCGCCGACGGCAGCGCCGAGCTGCGCCGGGTGGCGTTCGCCAGTGCCGTCTCCGACGAGCCCTTCGCCGGTACCGGTGTGCCCGTCTCGGTCGGCGCCGTCCACCACTACCCGTTCAACTCGCCCTGCGCGGACGCCCTGCGCACGGCCCGGCCCCAGTCCGTCCCCGGCGAGGACGGGGGGCTCGTGCAGTCCACGCTCGCCGTGCCGATGGTCGCCCACGACACCGTCGTCGGGCTCGTGCAGTTCGCCCGCACGAAGGGCAGCGAGCCGTTCGGCGACCGGGACCGGGACCTCGCGGTGGAGCTGGCGGCGCGCGCGGCGGTCTGCATCGACAACGCCCGCCTCTACCGGCGCGAGCACGAGCGGGCGTTGATACTGCAACGGTCCCTGCTCCCGCCCGGCGACCCGGAGGCCTCCGGCCTCGACATCGCCTGCCGCTACCTGCCCGGCAACGCCAACACCGGCCGGCCCAGCGAGGTCGGCGGCGACTGGTTCGACGTCATCGAACTCCCCGGGCACCGCACGGCGCTCGTCGTCGGCGACGTCATGGGACGCGGCCTGCGCGCCGCCGTCGCCATGGGCGAACTCCGTACGGCGGTCAGGACCCTGGCGCAGCTCGACCTGGAACCGGCCGAGGTGCTCTCCCAGTTGGACGAGATCGCCCGCGGCCTCGGCGCCCCCGGGGGCGTCCAGCAGGCGACCAGGGCGGCCCGCCGCCCCCGTGAGGCGGACCTCTCGGAGGTGTACCTCGCCACCTGCGTCTACGCCGTCTACGACTCCGTCACCCGGCGCTGCACCTTCGCCAACGCGGGCCATCTGCCGCCCGTCCTGGTCGAACCGGGCGAGTCGGCCCTGATGCTCGACGTGCCGCCGGGCATGCCGCTCGGTGTCGGCGGCGAGCCCTTCGAGGAGGTCGAGGTCGAACTCCCCGAGGGCGCGCTGCTCGCGCTCTACACGGATGGACTGGTCGAAAGCCGCGACCATCCCCTGGACGAGGGCCTCCAGGCCTTCGTCAGCGCCCTGTCCGACCCTGCCCAGCCGCTGGAGGACGTCTGCGACCACGTCCTCAACACCCTCGACACCCACCACGGCGAGGACGACATCGCGTTGCTGATGGCACGTGTACAGGGCCTGCCGAACGAGTCCGTCGGCGACTGGACCCTGCCGCGCGAGCCGCGCAGTGTGGGCCGGGCCCGTGAGTACGCGCGTGCCCAGCTGATCAGCTGGGACATGGAACCCCTGGTCGACACCACGGAGCTCCTGGTCAGCGAGCTGGTCACCAACGCCCTGCGCTACGGCGAGGGCGAGATCCGCCTCCGGCTGCTGCTCGACCGCACCCTGGTCTGCGAGGTCTGGGACTCCGGCCTGGTCCAGCCGCGCCGCCGCCGGGCCCGCGACACCGACGAGGGCGGCCGCGGCCTGCAGCTCGTCGGCCTGCTCAGCGCCGCGTGGGGCTCCCGGCGCACGCCCCTGGGCAAGACGGTCTGGTTCGAACTCCCCCTGCCCGGCGGCGAAACCCGCCTGACGGATCCGGCGGAGGCGCTGCTGAGCCTGTTCTGAGAACGCCCCGCCGCCACCGTACGCTCACGCCATGCCGATACCCACCACACGGCTCCGAGCGACGGCCACACCGACGGCCCCCGCCCTGCTCCTGCGTCCCTGGACCCCCGAGGACGCCGCGGGGCTGGCCGCCCTGGGCCGCCGGGACGACGCCGCGCTGCGCCGCTGGACGTCCTTCGCCGTCGACGACGAGCCGAGCGCCGCACGGTGGCTGCGTGAGCAGCAGCAGGGCTGGGAACAGGGCCACCGCTACGCGTTCGCCGTCGAGGAAGCCCACCCCTCCGGCACGCCCGGGCCGTTGGCGGGCAACGTCGTCCTCAAGGACGTCGCCCCCGGCACCGCGTCCGCCGAGGTCGGCTACTGGACAGCGGCCCACGCACGCGGCCGCGGCATCGCCTCCCGCGCCCTGCACACCCTGACCGACTGGGCCTTCACCACCTTCGCCCCCACCGGCCTGACCCGCCTGGAACTCCTGCACCAGGTCGACAACACGGCCTCCTGCCGAGTGGCGCAGAGCCACTGCCCCCTCACAGGCATCCGCCCGGCCCTCAGCCTGCTGAAGAGCGTCTCCTGATCTTCGAGCCCAGCCACACCAGCGGGTCGTACTTGCGGTCGACCGCTCGTTCCTTCAGGGGGATCAGCGCGTTGTCCGTGATCTTGATGCCCTCGGGACAGACCTCCGTGCAGCACTTGGTGATGTTGCAGTAGCCCAGGCCGTGTTCGTCCTGGGCGGTGGTCTTGCGGTCCAGGCCGGATTCCGAGGCCGCGTCGAGGGGATGCATGTCGAGTTCCGCCACCCGCATGAGGAAACGGGGGCCCGCGAAGGCCTGTTTGTTCTCCTCGTGGTCGCGGACGACATGGCAGGTGTCCTGGCACAGGAAGCACTCGATGCACTTGCGGAACTCCTGCGAGCGGTCGACGTCCTCCTGCATCATGCGGTACTCGCCGGGCGCGACCCCGGCCGGCGGTACGAAGGCCGGGACCTCCCTGGCCTTGGTATAGTTGAAGCCGACGTCGGTGACCAGGTCGCGGACGACCGGGAACGCCCGCAGCGGCGTCACCGTGATCGTCTCCTCCCGGTCGAAGACCGACATGCGGGTCATGCACATCAGCCGGGGCCGGCCGTTGATCTCCGCCGAGCAGGAACCGCACTTGCCCGCCTTGCAGTTCCAGCGCACGGCGAGATCGGGGGCCTGCGTGGCCTGGAGACGGTGGATGATGTCGAGGACGACCTCGCCCTCGTTCACCTCGACCTCGAAGTCCTCCAGGCCGCCGCCCCCGACATCGCCCCGCCACACCTTGAACCGGGCCTCGTAGCCGCTCACTCGTACAGCTCCTCTTCGGCCAGGTACTTCACCAGCTCCTCCTTGTCGAACAGGGCGAGCAGGTCCGCACGGACGGGTTCGGTGGTCTCGCTGGTGAGGGTGATCTGGCCGCGGACCGGATCCGCCGCCAGCCCGCCCGTCGGGTCGGTGAGCGCGCACAGCAGGTTGATACGGCGCCACTTGCGGTCCATCCCCGGATGGTCCTCACGGGTGTGCCCGCCGCGCGATTCGGTGCGCTCCAGCGCGGCCCGCGCCACGCACTCGCTGACCAGCAGCATGTTCCTGAGGTCCAGGGCGAGGTGCCAGCCCGGGTTGAACTGCCGGTGCCCCTCGACCCCGGCCCGGCGCGCCCGTACCCGCAGCTCGGCCAGCTTCTCCAGGGCCTGCTTCATCTCCGGCTCGCGGCGGATGATGCCGACCAGGTCGTTCATCGTCTGCTGGAGTTCCTGGTGCAGGGTGTACGGGTTCTCCGGCGGGCCGCCCGAGGGCTCCTCGCTCTCCGCCTCGGCCGAGAAGGGCCGTAGAGCCTCGGCTGCGGCGGAGTCGACCTGGACGTCGTCCACGACGGGCCGCGCACCGGCCAGCCCCGCCGTGTACTCGGCCGCGTGCCAGCCCGCCCGGCGGCCGAACACCAGCAGGTCGGAGAGGGAGTTGCCGCCGAGCCGGTTGGAGCCGTGCATGCCGCCGGCCACCTCACCGGCCGCGAACAGCCCCGGCACCCCGCGGGCCGACGCCGTGTCGGACTCGACCGCGACCCCGCCCATGACGTAGTGACAGGTGGGCCCGACCTCCATCGCCTCCGCCGTGATGTCGACGTCCGCCAGCTCCTTGAACTGGTGGTACATCGACGGCAGCCGGCGCTTGATGACCTCGGCGGGCATGCGGGTCGACACATCGAGGAACACGCCCCCGTGGGGCGAGCCGCGCCCCTCCTTCACCTCGGCGTTGATCGCCCGCGCGACCTCGTCGCGGGGGAGCAGCTCGGGGGGACGCCGGTTGTTGTCCGGGTCGTCGTACCAGCGGTCGCCCTCGTCCTCGGACTCGGCGTACTTGTCCTTGAAGACGTCGGGGATGTAGTCGAACATGAACCGCTTGCCGTCGGAGTTGCGCAGCACACCGCCGTCGCCGCGCACCGACTCGGTGACGAGGATGCCCTTCACCGACGGCGGCCAGACCATGCCGGTCGGGTGGAACTGCACGAACTCCATGTTCAGCAGGGGAGCGCCCGCGAGGAGGGCCAGCGCGTGGCCGTCGCCGGTGTACTCCCACGAGTTCGACGTCACCTTGAAGGACTTGCCGATACCGCCGGTAGAGATCACGACGGCGGGTGCCTCGAGGACGAAGAAGCGGCCGGACTCGCGCTCGTAGGCGAAGACCCCCGAGACCCGGCCGTCCTCCTTCAGGACGCGCGTGACCGTGCACTCCTGGAAGACCTTCAGCCGGGACTCGTAGTCGCCGGTCTCCTTGAAGTCCTCCTGCTGGAGCTGGACGATCTTCTGCTGGAGCGTGCGGATCAGCTCCAGGCCCGTGCGGTCGCCGACGTGGGCGAGGCGCGGGTACTCGTGGCCGCCGAAGTTGCGCTGGGAGATCCGGCCGTCCTCGGTGCGGTCGAACAGCGCGCCCCAGGTCTCCAGCTCCCACACCCGCTGCGGCGCCTCCTGCGCGTGCAGCTCGGCCATCCGCCACTGGTTGAGGAACTTGCCGCCGCGCATGGTGTCGCGGAAGTGGACCTGCCAGTTGTCGCCGGTGTTGACGTTGGCCATCGCCGCGGCGATACCGCCCTCGGCCATCACGGTGTGCGCCTTGCCGAACAGCGACTTGCAGATCACGGCCGTACGGGCACCCCGCTCACGGGCCTCGATGGCCGCGCGCAGCCCGGCCCCGCCCGCGCCCACCACGACGACGTCCCACTCCTGCCGGTCGACCACGGACATCAGAACGCCCCCCTCATCAGAAGAACCGCGGATCGTCGAAGGCGCCGGAGGCGACCAGGTAGACGTAGAAGTCGGCGAGCGCCACGCTCACCAGAGAGGCCCAGGCGAGCTGCATGTGCCGGGCGTTGAGCTTCCCGGCCCACTGCCACATCCGGTAGCGCACGGGATGCTTCGAGAAGTGCTTGAGCTTGCCGCCGACGATGTGCCGGCACGAGTGGCAGGAGATCGTGTACGCCCAGATCAGCACGATGTTGACCAGGAACACCAGGGTGCCGAGGCCCATGTGGCCCCACGCGTAGTTCTCGTCGCGGAAGGCGAGCACGGTGTCGTACGTGAGGATCCCGGCGACGGCGAGCGCGGCGTAGAAGAAGTACCGGTGGATGTTCTGCAGCACCAGCGGGAAGCGGGTCTCACCGGTGTACTTCTTGTGCGGCTCGGCCACCGCGCAGGCCGGCGGGGACGCCCAGAAGCCCCGGTAGTAGGCCTTGCGGTAGTAGTAGCAGGTCAGCCGGAAGCCGAGCGGGAAGATCAGGATGATGATGGCGGGCGAGATGCCCCACCAGCTGCCGAAGATCTCCCAGTTCGGGCCGGCCTTCATCGGCTCGCAGCGCTCCGCCAGGCACGGCGAGTAGAAGGGCGAGACGTACGGCGCCGCGTAGTAGTGGGCGTCGGCGAAGGCCCGCCAGGTCGAGTAGACGATGAAGGCCAGCAGGCCGGCGGCCGTGCCGGCCGGGGCCAGCCACCAGCGGTCGGTGCGCAGGTGCGGGGCGGAGATAGCGGCGCGCGTACCCGCCCGTACGCCGCCGCTTCTGGGTTGGGGTTCGGTGGCGGGAGGTTCCGTACCAGTGGTCACGTGACGACTCCGGTCGGGGTTCGGGGGAGGTGCCGGTCGTACGACTCCTGACCGGTCAGGGAGCGCGCCGGTCGCGGGCGCCGAGCCCCTCGTCGTCCGAGTCGCGCCACAGGGCGGAGTCGTACGGCGCGTCCGAGATGGTGACGAGCTCGGGGCGCTTCGGTGCGGCCGGCGAGGCGGCGGCGTCGCGCAGCAGGGCGACGCTCTCGCGCAGATGGTTGGCGTCGGCCCGGACGCGGCGCATCTCCAGGCCGCCGGTTCCGAGCTGCTTCTCCAGGCGTCCCACCGACCGGAGCAGGTCGTCGAGGCTGCGCTGGACTGACGTCAGTTCGTCGTGAACGGACATGACTTGCCCTCACTTCCGCGGGTCCTTCGAGGCCCAAGGCGGCAACGTTCATGCGCCTGCGAGTGTTGCGCGTCACACCTTGTGCTGTGAAGGGATGTGCATCGATTGGCCGAGGCGCATGGGTGCGCTTCTGCCGTGTATTGCTCCGCACGGGTGACTCTCCGACCGTGACCGCCGTGTCGCCCTGTGTTGCCGAACCCTTTCCTCTTCAGTGGGCCGCATACATCAGATGAAATCCAAATACCGCCAAAAGTGATCATAACGCCCGCGGCTTTCCGGAGGTAGCACAGATGTCCCAGCACGGCGTCGGCCCGCGTGCGGTCTCACGCTCGGTCGCCTTCCTCCTCACCGCGGGAGTGCTCGCGGTACCCGCGCTCGCCGGATGCGGCTCCGAGGATCCGGCCGGCAAGCCGCTCGCCGGGCAGGACATCCAGCCCGCCCCCCGCGACCGGATCACCGACGGCGGAACCCTGCGCTGGGCCGTCGACTCCGTGCCCGACACCCTGAACATCTTCCAGTCGGACGCCGACGCGACCACCACCCGCGTGGCCCAGGCCGTCCTGCCGTCGATGTTCCGGATGAACGCCGAGGGCCGCCCGGAGGCCAACCCCGCCTATCTGGAGTCCGCCAAGGTCGTCGAGACGGAGCCCAAGCAGGTCGTCCTCTACAAGCTGGACCAGCAGGCCGTCTGGAGCGACGGCCGGGAGATCGGCGCCGCCGACTTCGCCGCCCAGTGGCGCGCCCTGTCCGGCCATGACACCGCCTACTGGACCGCCCGCAACGCCGGCTACGACCGCATCCAGAAGATCGAGCGCGGGGACAACGCCCTGGAGGTCCGGGTCACCTTCAGCCGCCCCTACGCCGACTGGCGCTCCCTGTTCTCGCCGCTGTACCCGAAGGACGTCATGGGCACCCCGGACTCCTTCAACGACGGGGCACGCAAGAAGCTCAAGGTCACCGCGGGCCCCTTCATGGTGAAGAAGCTCAGCCGCAAGGACGAGCAGATCACCCTCACCCGCAACCCGCGCTGGTGGGGCCGGCCGGCCAAGCTCTCCGAGATCGTGCTGCGCACGGTGCCGCGCGAGAAGCGGGCCAAGGAGCTGGCCGCCGGCACCCTCGACCTGGCCGAGATCGCCCCCTCCGAGGCCCGCCGCATCACCGTCGCCGCCCGCCCCCGGGGCTCCAGCAGCCCGGTGATGGGCCCCGAGGCGGACCAGAAGCCGCGCAAGGCGGCCGACAAGCACGCCCGGCAGCAGCAGGCCCTGCGCGGCTTCGAGGTGCGCAAGTCCCTGGAGCCGGCCTTCACCCAGCTCGCCCTGAACGGGGCCGAGGGGCCGCTCGCCGACGAGCGCGTCCGCAGGGCAGTCGCCCGCGCCCTGGACCGCAAGGAACTGGCCAAGGCCGTGCTGAAGCCCCTCGGCCTGCCCGCCGTACCGGTCGGCAGCCACCTCGCCCTGTCCGGGCAGGCCGCCTACGCCGACAACAGCGGCGCCCTCGGCGGCCAGGACACCAAGGAGGCCCAGGCGCTGCTCGCGGACGCCGGGTGGGTGCGGGGCGGCCCGATCAAGGAACAGAAGAAGAAGGGGGAGAAGGCGGCCGGTGCGGAGGGCGAGAAGGCCGGCAAGTCCTCCGAGGGCGAGTCCGGGAAGGACGACGGCGAGTACATCGTCGGCTCGGACGACAAGGACCGGCAGGACGGCAAGGCGCACCGCGACAACGACCCGGCCCACCTCGCCCAGGACGGCAAGCAGTACAAGCAGCCGCACCAGGGCGGTGCCCCCGGCGCGTACGCCCCCATGGGCACCGCCGCGCCGGCGGGACGCGAGGCCGCCCCGCTCGCCAAGAACGGCAAGCCGCTCACCCTCCGCTTCGTGCTCCCCTCCGGGCCCGGCTCCCAGACGCTGCGCACGGTGGCCGACCGCATCGCCCGCATGCTGGAGCGCGTGGGCATCGGCACGGAGATCTCCAAGGTCTCCGACGAGTCCTACTTCAAGGACCACATCGCCTCCGGCCAGTACGACCTCGCCCTCTACTCCTGGCCCGCCTCCGCCTTCCCCGCCACCGACGCCCGTCCCGTCTACGCCAAGCCGGTCCCGGCCGCCGACGGTTCGCTGAACGTCGAGCAGAACTACACCCGCGTCGGCACCGACCAGGTCGACCAGCTCTTCGACCAGGCCGTGGCCACCCTCGACGAGGGCGAGTCCCGCTCCCTCATCCGCAAGGCGGACTCCCGCATCTGGGCGTCGGCCGGCTCGATCCCCCTCTTCCAGCGCCCCCAGCTCATCGCCGCCCGCAAGAACCTGGTCAACACCGGCGCCTTCGGCCTCGGCACCCCGGTCTACGAGGACATGGGCTTCCTGAAGAAGGGCGCGAAGCCGGCGTCCGGCCCGTCGGCGAAGGGCTCCGCGACCGCGACCCCGTAGCTTCCTTGCCACCCGCGCGGGGCGCCCGCATCATGAACACGACAGTGATCATGATGCGGGCGCCCTGGCGTCCGTACGACGGGGGACGGGGGCCGGCGTATGCGCGGCACGGTACGGCTGACCTGCGCGGCTGGGCTGTTCATCGGGGTGCTGATGACGGGGCTGACGGCGTGCACGGGGGACTCGGGCGGCGGCGGGGAGGACAAGGCCGAGGCCTGCGCGGACGGTACGTACGCATGGTCCGGCGTCCGCCGGGAGCAGCGGCTGACCGCGCTCTCCGACCCGATCAGGTTCAAGAAGAAGACCGGCACCTACAGGTCTCGCCTCGAGTCCGTCGGCGACACGGTGTACCGACCCTCGGTGACCGGTACGCCCGAGGGCGCCGACGCGGCCGAAGTGATCAAGGCCCTGGGCAGGCACCTGAAGGTCGATGAGCCGCTCGCGGGTCCGTCCGAAACGGAGCGGCCGGAGCAGGACCACTTCTTCGAGTCGTCGACCGGCGCCCATGAGGGCGCGTACTACGCGTGGGCGGAGATCGACCTGGTCGAGGCCGACTTCACCTACACCTGTGGGGACGGCGAGCCCGCCAAGGGCCATGTACGGACCTGGGAAGGGACCGGCGCCGGATTCCTGCCCTGTTCCGAGCCCTCGGACGAAACGGCCGGCCAGATCGCCGCCGAGCGGACCTGTCCCCCCGGATCCGAGGCCGCGGAGGAGGCCTGACCTGCGCCGACGTATCCCGGCTGAACCCAGCCGCCGAGCACCCGTACCATGGGGTGAGGCCGTGGCATGTTGAGCCCGGCAGGGTCCGCGCACCGCAGACGTCCGCGCAGGGCCTTCCTCACACTCCGGGAGTACGCCTTCTTATGGCCACGCGCCACGACATCCGCAACGTCGCCATCGTCGCCCACGTCGACCACGGCAAGACCACCATCGTCGACGGCATGCTGAAGCAGGCCGGTGCCTTCGCCGCCCACCAGCTCGAGGGCGTCGACGACCGCATGATGGACTCGAACGACCTGGAGCGTGAGAAGGGCATCACGATCCTCGCCAAGAACACGGCGGTGAAGTACCACCCGAAGGACGGGGGGGACGTCATCACCATCAACATCATCGACACCCCCGGTCACGCCGACTTCGGTGGCGAGGTCGAGCGCGGTCTGTCGATGGTCGACGGTGTCGTCCTGCTCGTCGACGCCTCCGAGGGCCCGCTGCCGCAGACCCGCTTCGTGCTGCGCAAGGCGCTGCAGCAGCGCCTGCCCGTCATCCTGTGCATCAACAAGACGGACCGTCCGGACTCCCGGATCGACGAGGTCGTCAACGAGACCTACGACCTCTTCCTCGACCTGGACGCCGACGAGGAGCAGATCGAGTTCCCGATCGTCTACGCCTGCGGCCGCGACGGCATCGCCTCGCTGACCAAGCCGGACAACGGCACGGTCCCCGCCGACTCCACCAGCCTGGAGCCGTTCTTCTCCACGATCCTGGAGCACATCCCGGCGCCGACCTACGACGAGGCCGCCCCGCTCCAGGCCCACGTCACCAACCTGGACGCCGACAACTTCCTCGGCCGTATCGCACTGCTCCGTGTCGAGCAGGGCGAGCTGCGCAAGGGCCAGACGGTCGCGTGGATGAAGCGCGACGGGTCCGTCAGCAACGTCCGCATCACCGAGCTGATGATGACCGAGGCGCTCACCCGCAAGCCGGCCGAGATGGCCGGCCCCGGTGACATCTGCGCGGTCGCCGGTATCCCGGACATCATGATCGGCGAGACCCTGGCCGACCCGGAGAACCCGGTCGCACTGCCGCTGATCACGGTCGACCAGCCCGCGATCTCCATGGTCATCGGCACCAACACCTCCCCGCTGGTCGGCCGTGGCGCCACCGGCAAGGGCGCCGACAACAAGGGCGCCGTCAAGGACCGCAAGGTCACCGCCCGCCAGGTCAAGGACCGCCTCGACCGCGAGCTGATCGGTAACGTCAGCCTCCGCGTGCTGGACACCGAGCGCCCCGACGCCTGGGAGGTCCAGGGCCGTGGCGAGCTGGCCCTCGCGATCCTCGTCGAGACCATGCGCCGGGAAGGCTTCGAGCTGACCATCGGCAAGCCGCAGGTCGTCACCAAGGAGGTCGACGGCAAGACGCACGAGCCCGTCGAGCGCATGACGATCGACGTGCCCGAGGAGCACATGGGCGCGGTCACGCAGCTCATGGGCGTGCGCAAGGGCCGCATGGACAACATGTCCAACCACGGCTCCGGCTGGGTCCGCATGGAGTTCGTCGTCCCCTCCCGCGGTCTGATCGGTTTCCGTACGGAGTTCCTGACCCAGACCCGCGGCACGGGCATCGGCCACTCCATCCACGAGGGCTTCGAGCCCTGGTTCGGCGCGCTCCAGACCCGTAACAACGGCTCCCTGGTCGCCGACCGCTCCGGTGCGGTCACCGCGTTCGCGATGACCAACCTCCAGGAGCGCGGCGTGCTGTTCACCGAGCCGGGCACCGAGGTGTACGAGGGCATGATCGTCGGCGAGAACTCCCGCGCCGACGACATGGACGTCAACATCACCAAGGAGAAGAAGCTCACGAACATGCGGTCCTCCTCGGCCGACTCGTTCGAGGCGATCGTCCCGCCGCGCAAGCTCTCCCTGGAGCAGTCCCTGGAGTTCTGCCGCGACGACGAGTGCGTCGAGGTCACCCCGGAGGCCGTGCGCATCCGCAAGGTGAACCTGGACGCCCGCGAGCGCGCCCGCGCCGCGAGCCGCGCCAAGCACGGCTGACGCCTCCCGCCGCACGACGACGCCGGGCACCCCGCGATGCGGGGTGCCC
>NZ_JBHUTX010000012.1:0-178302 GCF_042671245.1 Streptomyces sp. NPDC057099 | reverse complement strand
CCGGGACACGGCGTTTCCGCGCAGGGCACGGCGTCACAGGCCGGCGATCACCTCGCGCAGCGCCTCGATCACCTTCTCCTGGACGTGCCGCGGCAGCGAGGGGTACATCGGCAGCGAGAAGATCTCCTTCGCCAGCCGCTCGGTCACCGGCAGATCGCCCTCGTGGTAGCCGAGGTGCGCGAAGCCGGACATCGTGTGCACCGGCCAGGGGTAGCTGATGTTCAGCTCGATGTCGTACGCCTTGAGCCGCTCGATGATCCGGTCCCGCTCGGGGTGGCGGACCACGTGGACGTAGTGGACGTGATCATTGCCCAGCGCGTTCGCGGGCAGGACCAGGCCGGTGTCCCCCAGCCCCTCCGCGTAGCGTCGCGCCACGCGCCGCCGGCCCTCGACGTAGGTGTCGAGGCGCCGTAGCTTGCGGCGGAGGATCTCGGCCTGGACCTCGTCGAGGCGGCTGTTGTGCCCGGGAGTCTGGACAACGTAGTACCGGTCCTCCATGCCGTAGTAGCGCAGCCGTCGCAGCTCCGCGTCCGTGCCCGAGTCGTGGGTGACGACCGCGCCGCCGTCGCCGTACGCCCCGAGGACCTTCGTCGGGTAGAAGGAGAAGGCCGCGGCGTCGCCCATGGTCCCGGCGAGCCGGCCGTGGTGGCGGGCGCCGTGGGCCTGGGCGCAGTCCTCCAGGACCTTCAGGCCGTGGCGCTGGGCGAACGCGGTCACCGCGGCCATGTCGACGCACTGCCCGTACAGATGCACCGGCACGATCGCCGTGGTCCGCTCGGTGAGCGCGTCGTGGAGCAGGTCCGTGCGCATGAGGTAGTCCTCCTCGCGCACGTCGACGAAGACCGGCCGGGCTCCCACGGCGTCGATGGCGAGGACCGTGGGGGCCGCCGTGTTGGACACCGTGAGCACGTCGTCGCCCGGCTTCACGCCGAGCGCCTGGAGGCCGAGGACGATGGCGTTGGTGCCGTTGTCGACGCCGACGCAGTGCGGCTGCCCGTGGTAGGCGGCGAACTCCTGCTCGAAGCCGGAGACGCTCTGTCCGAGGACGAGCTGACCGGACTGGAACACCGTGTCGACGGCGTCGAGGAGTTCCTCGCGCTCCTCGGCGTACTCCCGCAGATAGTCCCAGACGTAGGTGGTCATCGCCCGGACACCTCCCGCTCCTTGACTCCGGTGAACAGGCCGCGGCCGGTCGGCGGGCCCGGCTGGTACGTGACGGAGCAGCCGGCGTCCTTGAACGCCTGCTCGTACTCCTCTCGCGTGAACAGGGTCAGTACGTCGATCTCGGTGAAGGTCCGGATGCCCGACGGCTCGCCGACGAGGAATTGCACCTCCATCCGGGTGGCACGTCCCTGGAGGGTGGAGTGGGAGATCCGGGCGACGGTCCGCTCGCCCTCGCGGGCCAGGTCCCCGGCCACGAACCCCTCCTTGAACTGCTCGGGGAACCACCAGGGTTCGATGACCAGCGCGCCGCCCGGTTCGAGGTGACGGGCCATCGAGGCCACGGCGGAGCGCATCTCCTCGACGCTGCCCAGATAGCCGATGGCACAGAACATGCAGGTGACGACGGAGTAGCGGCGGCCGAGGTCGAAGTCGCGCATGTCGCCCTCGTGGATGGTCAGGCCGGGCCACCTCTCCAGTGCCAGATCACGCATGGGCGCCGCGATCTCCAGGCCCTCCGCCGTGGCGAAGAGCTTGCTGAAGGGGCCGAGATGGGCGGCGGTGCCGCAGGCCACGTCGAGCAGTGTGTCGGCGCCCGGGGCGTGCCGGCGTGCCACGGCCGCGATGTCCTCGGCCTCCGCCGCCCAGTCCTTGCCCCGGCTGCGGTACACCGTCTCGTAGACCTCGGCGAGGTCGGTGCTGTACATGGTTTCTCCTCGGGTCAGGGGCTGGTCAGGGGGCCTGGTCGTCGACGAGGGCGACCGCGCGCGCCCAGCCGGCCCCGGCGCCGGCGACCTTCACCGGGAAGCAGGCCACCTGGAAGCCGTACGGCGCCGGCAGCTCGTCGAGGCCCGCGAGCCGCTCGATCTGGCAGTACTCCCGGTGGCGTCCGGCGACATGGGCCGGCCAGAGCACGGCGGGGTCCCCGGTGCGCCGGTACTCGGCGATGATCGTGGTGAACGGCGCGTCCAGGCTGAACGCGTCGGTGCCGACCACCCGGATGCCCGCGTCGAGCAGGAAGGCGATGGCGCTCGCGTCGAGGCCGACGAAGTCGGTGAAGTACCGGCTGGTGCCGGACCACGCGGAGGCGCCGGTGTGCAGGAGCACGATGTCGGACGGGGCGAGCGTGTAGCCGATCCGGTCGATTTCCTTGCGCAGGTCCGCCGCGTCGACCACACCCGCCTCGCGGCCCCGGACGTCCAGGACGACCCCGGGGGCGAGGAACCACTCCAGCGGCATCGCGTCGATGTGCCGGGGCACGCCGGTGCCGTACGTCGTCCGGGAGCCGTAGTGCGAGGGCGCGTCGACGTGCGTGCCGGTGTGGGTGGTCAGACTCAGCCGGTCCAGCGAGAGGAACTCGCCGTCGGGCAGGTCGTCGGGGTCGAACTCGATGTCGAAGTGGCGCCGCATCTCGTCGCGCATGTGCAGCGCGCCCTCGCGTGGGGACATCACCTCGTGGACCACCGGGTCCGGTTCGAACGAGCCGGCGTCCACCGGCGAGGACAGGTCAATGATGCGCACGGTCACCTCCTGGACGACCAAGCCAGCCTGGCCGCAGCCGCTCGGAAGGCATTGGAAGACCGCTCGACGACCGGGCGGCCGTCTCGAGCGGGATTCGACAGACGTGCGACAGGGGTGCGCCAGGGTCGGGCATGACACGTGGGACCGTCGCCGGGGAGGCCGTTCGTGAACAGCACCGACATCCAGCAGTTCTACGCCCGCCACATGCAGTTGCTCGACGGCGGTGCCGCCGAGGCGTGGGCCGGTACGTTCACGCCCGACGCCGAGTTCAAGGCCCCGTCGATGACGGAGCCCGTGCGGGGCCGGGACGGCATCGCCGCCGGGGCGCGGGCGGCGGTCGAGGGGCGGGCCGCGGCCGGGGAGACGCACCGGCACTGGGTGACCATGACGACCGCCCGGGACACCGGGGACGGCATCGAGACGGTCTCGTACGTGCAGATCCTCGCGACCCCGCGCGGCGGCTCCCCGCGCGTGGAGCTGTCCTGCGTGATGCGCGACCGGCTGGTCCGGCGGGACGGCGAACTGCTCGTGGCGGAGCGGCACATCACCCGGGACGACCGGCCGGCGGACTGACCTCGACCCGGCTTCGAGCCCTCGTCAGTAGCGTCCCGGCATGACTCCTAGGACTGTGATCATCACTGGTGGGGGCACCGGAATCGGCCGTGCGACGGCCCGCCGCTTCGCGGGGCGGGGAGACCGCGTCCTGGTCGTGGGCCGCACCGCAGCCGCCCTCGACGAGACGGCCGAGGGCCACGAGAGCATCCGCACCCTGGTCGCGGACATCACCGAGCCGGGCGCCGGCGAGGCGGTGGTGGAGGCCGCGCTGCGGGCGTTCGGGCGGCTGGACGTGCTGGTCAACAACGCCGGCACCGGCTCCTTCGCGCCGCTCGCCAAACTCGACCGGGCCGCGACCGAGCACCAGGTCGCCGTCAACCTGATCGCCCCGGCCTTCGTGGCGCAGGCCGCGCTGGAGTCCCTGGAGGCGACCGGCGGCACCATCGTCAACGTCAGCTCGGCCGGCTCGCTGGGCATCCAGGGGTTCCCCGACAACTCGGTCTACTGGGCGACCAAGGCGGCGCTGAACCACTTCACCCGCACCTGGGCCGTCGAGCTGGCGCCGCGCGGTATCCGGGTGGTGTCGGTCGCCCCGGGCGTGACCGACACCGGCATCGGCGAGCGCGTCGGCATGTCCGCCGAGGAGTACCAGGGGTTCCTGGGCCAGCTCGCCGACCGGATCCCCCTCGGCCGGGTCGCCACGCCCGAGGACGTGGCCTGGTGGATCACCGCCCTGGCCGACCCCGAGGGCCGCTACATGACGGGCGCGGTCGTCCCGGTCGACGGCGGCCTCTCCCTGACCTGACCGCTCCCTCGCCCGACGGCGCGGACAGCCTGGCGGCACGGACAGCCGGGTCGCATGCCGCCAGGCCACACGGAGGTCCGGGCCGCCGCCGGGTGCCGCGCGGGCACCGGAGTCTCGCCGCCGCCCGGACCTACGGACAGCCGGGGCGCGGGCCGCCAGGCCACACGGCCTTCCGGGCCGCCGCCGAGTGCCGCGCGGACACCGGGCCTCGCCGCCGCCCGGAAACTCACGGACATCCGGACCGTACGCCGACGGGCCGCACCTTCGATGGGTGCGGCCCGTCGTCGTGTGTGCCCGGCGGGCGGGCGGCTCAGACGCCGTCGTGCTCGACCCTGCGGTGCCGCACCAGCCAGCCGTCGCCGTGCGGCACCAGTTCGTCCTCGCACACCGCGCTCAGGTGGAGCCTGGCCGGTCCTCCGGCCGGGGTGACCAGGACCTGTGCGTAGCAGCGGGTGCTCAGGGAGCCGTCCGGCCCGGATACGACGGTGAGCATGGAGAAGACATGCCGCCGCTGCTCCGGGGTGTCCGCCGTCCGCTCCAGGTTGCGGCGTACGGCCGCGGCGACGGCGTCCCGGCCGCGCAGGGGCTCGGGGGCGATGTTCTGCGCGAAGACGCCGTCCTCGGTGAACGTACGGGCCCACTCCTCGGCCCGCCGCTCGTCGAGGAGCCGCATCTGCCGGGCGTAGAACTGCTGCACGGCGACATACGTCTCGGCGGGGACAGGGTCGGTGCCGCGCAGCCGCTCGGCGTGGTCGGCCGCGCAGCGCAGGGTCGTGAGGCTGTTGCGGCCGAGGGCCTCACGGATCATGGTGCGGGCGGCGGCCACGTCCGCCGTCGGACCGAGGACGCTGGTCACGGCGTCCGGCGCGATCCGCACGGTGTGCCGGGAGGTGACCGTGCAGCCCTTGTCGTCCTCCTCGAAGATCCACTCGCCGGTGTGGGCGGCCATCAGCGCGGGTGTTTGGATCTGCTTGTAGACGATCCGCTCGGCGGGGAAGCAGACGCGCACCGAACGGGTGGTGTGGGTCGCGCCGTCGGCGGTGCGCGTGTCCATCTCCAGGATCTGCTCGTTCGGGGTGTCCTCGGTGAGGACGACCCGGGCGACGTGCGGCAGCCGTTCCGTCCAGCGGTCGGCCGCGCGGATGAACTCGTACGCGTCCTTCGCCGAGCCGTCGACGCGCACGCTGTCGTCGAACGTGAAGGTGAGCTCCGGGTCCGCGTCCTCCACGCCCCGGCGCAGGGCCTCCAGTTCGGACCCGGTGTTGGTGTCGATGGCCCGGCGGATCCACTCGACGTGCTCGGGGGCGTCGTCGACGGCGGTGAACGCGTGGGTGAACCGCACCCGGGTCCCCCGGTCGCCGAGCGGCTCCAGCAGCCACTCGCCGCTCATGCTCCGTACCGGCGTCCGCGACTCCTCCTGCCGGAACGTCACCCGTAATCCGGCCCGGTCCAGTTCGCGGCGCGAGGTCCAGCTCTTGACCTCGTCGTTGGCCGTCGCCCAGATCCTCAGCCGCTCCTGCCGGTCGTCGCCCTCAAGGCGCTCGACGTGCACGCTCGGCGGGAAGTGCACCGGCCAGCGGGAGGCCTCGGCGACCAGGTCGAACACGGCCTCGGCCGGGGCCCGCACCTCGATCTCGTGGACGGTGGTGTGCACGGTCTCGTCCGACATGGCTCTCCTCAGTAGTTTCCCAGCCCGCCGCAGACGTTGATCGCCTGCGCGGTGACGGATGAGGCCGCGTCGGTCAGCAGATAGCCGACCATGCCCGCCACCTCGTCGGGCGTGGTGTACCGGCCGAGCGGGATCTTCGCCTGGAACCGGTCGAGCACCTCCTCCTCGGTGGTCTCCCAGGCGGCGGCGTAGCCCTGCCGGACCCGCACCGCCATGGGCGTCTCCACATAGCCGGGGCACACCGCGTTGACCGTGATCCCGGACTTGGCCAGCTCCAGCCCCAGGGCCTTGGTGAAGCCGACGACCCCGTGCTTGGAGGCGGAGTAGGGGGCGCCCAGCACCACGCCCTGCTTGCCGCCGGTGGAGGCGATGCTGACGACCCGGCCCCAGCTCCCCTCGCGCATCCGGCCGGTGGTCAGGGCGGCGCGGGTGACGCGGAAGACGCTGTCCAGGTTGGTGGCCATCACGTCGTCCCACAGCTCGTCGGCGATGGTGTGCGTGGGACCGCCGCCGCTGCGGCCGGCGTTGTTGACGAGCACCTCGACGGGCCCGTAGCGCTCGACCGCGGCGGACATCAGCGCCTCGATCTCCGCGACCTCCCGTACGTCGCAGGCGGCGCCGTCCACGTCGTGGCCCTCGGCGCGCAGCTCCTTGACCGTGAGCGCGACCCGGTCGGCGTCCCGGGCGCAGAGGAACACGCGGTGGCCGACGGCGGCCAGGGACCGGGTGACGGCGAGGCCGATCCCGCTGGTGGCACCGGTGACGACGGCGACCCGGCTGGTGGGTGAGGACATGCTCCGATCAGCCCTTTCGCGTGCAGAACTCGGTGATGGACTCGACGACGTAGTCGAGCATTTCTTTGGTGAGCCCCGGATAGACGCCGATCCAGAAGGTGTCCTCCGTGACGGTGTCGCAGTTGACCAGCTCGTCCACGATCCGGTAGCGCACGTCCTGGTAGGCGGGATGGCGGGTGATGTTCCCGCCGAACAGCCGGCGGGTGCCGATCCTGCGGCCTTCCAGGAAGTCGACGAGGTCCCTGCGGGTGAAGCCCGCGTCGGGCAGCACGGTCAGGGCGAAGCCGAACCAGCTGGGGTCGCTGCCCGGGGTGGCCCGCGGCAGCAGCAGTCCGGGCACGTCGGCCAGACCGTCGCGCAGCCGCTGCCAGTTGCGCCGCCGGGCCGCGCCGAAGTCGTCGACCTTCTTCAACTGGCTGAGGGCCAGGGCGCCTTGGAGGTCGGTGGCCTTCAGGTTGTAGCCGACGTGGGAGAAGATGTACTTGTGGTCGTAGCCGGCCGGGAGGGTGCCGAGCTGGTAGTCGAACCGCTTCAGGCAGGTGTTGTCCGTGCCCGGTTCGCACCAGCAGTCCCGGCCCCAGTCGCGCATCGACTCGACGATCCGGGCCAGTTCCAGACTCGCGGTGAGGACGCAGCCGCCCTCACCGGCGGTGATGTGGTGGGCGGGGTAGAAGCTCACCGTCGACAGGTCGCCGAAGGTGCCGGTGAGCCTGCCCCCGTAGGTGGAGCCGACGGCGTCGCAGTTGTCCTCGATGAAGAACAGATCGTGCCGGCGGGCCAGTTCCGCGACCTCGGCGACGGGGAACGGGTTGCCGAGGGCGTGGGCGATCATGATGAGCCTGGTGCGCGGGGAGAGCGCCGCCTCGATCTGGGCCAGGGAAGCGTTGTAGGTGCCCAGTTCGATGTCCACGAAGACCGGTGTCAGGCCGTTCTGGACGAGCGGGTTGATCGTGGTCGGGAAGCCTGCGCCGACCGTGATGGCCTCGTCGCCGGGGCGCAGCCGCAGCTCCTTCAGCTTCGGCGAGGTGAGCGCGCTGACCGCCAGCAGGTTGGCCGACGATCCCGAGTTGACCATGTGGGCCTTGCGCAGCCGGAAGTAGCGGGCGAAATCGCTCTCGAACTTCCGGGTGCGCGCCCCGGCGGCGATCCGCATCTCCAGGGCCGCTTCGACGAGCGCGCCCCGGTCCTCCTCGTCGAGGACCGCGCCCGAGGACCAGATCGGTGTGACCCCGGGCTCGAACGCGCGCGATTCCTGTTCCTTGTGGTACTTGCGCGCCAGTTCCAGCACCAGCGCCTTGGTGTCCGTCACGTCTGGATCCCTCACCCTCGGTCGTGGACTGAGCCGTGCGTGCCGTGCTCGGCGACCAGCCGTTCCAGCACCGGAACGACCTCGTTGGGACTGGGCACCGCGAGCAGTTCCTCCTGGAGCCGGCGGGCGCCCCGCGCGAACGACGGCTCGCCGACCAGCCGCTGGACCTGCTTGCGCAGGACGTCCGGAAGCAGGTCGGCGCTCGGCACGCACAGGCCGGCACCGATGTCCTCCAGCCCGCGCCCCATCACCTCGGTGTCCCAGCCGAAGGCCAGGATCAGCTGGGGCACGGCGTGCAGTTCGGCCGTCGCCTTGGTGCCGACCCCGCCGTGGTGCACGATCGCGTCGCACGTGGGCAGCAGGTCGTTGAGCGGGACGAAGTCGACCAGGCGGACGTTGTCCGGCAGATCCTTGGCCGCCTCGCGGGTCGCCTCGTCGACGGTCGCGACGATCTCCGCGTCCAGCTCCGCGAGATGGGCCAGGAGCTCGGCCATGTCGACGCCGACGTCGGAGGCCGAGGAGCCGAGCGTCACACAGACGCGGCTGCGTCCGGGGTCGGCCCGCAGCCAGTCCGGCACCACCGCGGGGCCGTTGTACGGCACGTGGCGCACCTGCACGGTCGGCAGCTTCAGGTCGAGCTGGGTGCTGGGCGGTGTGGTGTTGACGGTCCACTGGCCGGTGACCATGTCCTCGTCGAACCCGGCGTCGGATCCCAGCCGCCGCAGCGTGCGCTCCAGCCACTCGGCGGTGGGGTCCTCGCGGTGCTCCGGCTCCTGCTCGGCGGCCAGCCGCAGGAACTCCTTGCGGGCCCGCACGCTGATGTCGGGGCCCGAGACCAGCCGGCAGTGCGCCGCGCCCGTCACCCGGGCCGCGATGGCCCCGGCGAGGGTGAAGGTCTCCCAGACGACGAGGTCGGGCTGCCAGGAGCGGGCGAAGTCCACGAGGGCGTCGACCATGGTGTCGTTGTTGAGCGCGCCGTAGAGCGTGGGCACCATGATGTTCTCCAGTGCCAGCAACTGCTCGTAGTCCCAGGGGTGTTCGCCCCGGGCGGCGTAGTCGAAACCCTGCACATGGGCCGAGGCCTCGTCGTGGAGCTTGCCGAGCAGCCCGAGGTCCTCCAGGGCGCCGAGCGACCACTCCACGGGGACGGCGGTCAGTCCCGTACCCGTGATGACGTCGGTCAGTTCGGGCTGGCTGGCGATCCGCACCTCGTGGCCCGCGGTGCGCAGCGCCCAGGCGAGCGGCACGAGCGGGTAGTAGTGGGTGTGGTGGGCCAGTGAGGTGAACAGAACCTTCATCGCGTCTCCTCCTCGCCGATTCGGGCCGGCAGCCTGACCAGGCGCCGGGTCAGGGGCGCCCGGCGCACCCGCACCGGCTCGCCGTCCGGCCGCACCACCGCGAACCGCGCGGCCAGCGCCACCAGCGCGTGCTCGGCGAGCGCCCGAGCGGCCGGGAGCAGGGTGGCGCAGGCGGCCACGGGCAGGGGGGTGGGGGTCTTGACGGTGTCGCCGTCGGGCACGGTGGCCGTGGTCGTGATGGCGGTGACCGTGTCACCGGCCTCGATACGGGTGCCGGCCACCTCGGCCGGGGCGAGGGCCACCAGGGGGCAGGCCCGCCACGGCGGTCGCTGGTGCAGGACCTCCGCGACCAGCCGGGCCGCGTACGCGGGGTCCGAGCGCAGCGGCTCCCACTCCCGCGGCCGGTCGAGGAGGCCGCGCAGCGCGTCTCCGAGCAGGTCCGCCGCGGCCCGGGCCCCAGCCACCGCGAGCACCAGGTCCGCCTCCGCGTGGGCGCGCCCGGCGAAGAGTTCCCGCAGTCCGCGTACGCCCGCCGCCAGCCGCCGTGTCGTCTCCAGCGTCTGCGGGCAGAGCAGCGCGTCCACGGCCGGGGCGGCCGCGGCGAGGTCGGCGGCGAAGGCCGCGCGCCGCTCCTCGGGGACGTCCAGGATCGCGGCGTAGGCGGCCGCGGTCAGCGGCTCGGCGAAGTCCGCCGTCAGGTCGACCGGGCCCGGGCCGAGCCGCGCCGCGGCCTGCCCGGCCTGCTCCCGCAACGATCCGGCCAGCCTCCCCACGGCCCTCGTCCCGCCCCGCCGCGCCAGGCCCCGGGCGAGTCCCGTCGTGCGCTGCCGCTCCGGATCGGGCAGCCAGGCCTCCGCCTGCGGCACCGCGGCCGACACCGCGGGTTCCGCGCCGGCGGACAACTCCCGCACCGCCGCGGGGCCGGTGACGACCCAGGTGTCGAGCCGGCTGCGCCACACCGGCCCCCGCTCCGCGATCGAGGTGAGAGCTCCACCCGCGTCGTCCTCGCCGCTCTCGAATCCCCGTACCAGCCGGGCATACGGGTCACCCGCCCCCGGTACGAACGGCTCCGCGTTGATCGCGTAGAGCCACTGTGCCGCGTGGACGAGTTGCAGTTCGCGCCCCAGGGCATTCGTCGCCGCCGTCACCCCGCCACCTCCGTCATCCGATTACCTCGGCAAGGTACGGGGCCGAATTAGAAGAACACTCGAACTGCCGTTTTCCGTATCCACCGTTCCTCAAGCAGTGCTTGATCTCCCGGTCGTACGGTGGGGAACCCACTGGACTCCCGCAAGGTGATGAGGATCCCTATGCCAGAGCACCGTCAGCAACGGGCGCTCCGCATGGGCGTGATCGGCACGGCGAACATCGCGATACGCCGGATCATGCCCGTGCTCGCCGCGCACGACCACGTCGACCTCGTCGCGGTGGCCAGCCGGGACAAGGCCCGTGCCGAGCGAGTGGGGGCCGCTTTCGGCTGCGCGGGCGTGGGGGATTACGCGGCACTCGTCGAGCGGGACGACCTCGACGCCGTCTATATTCCGCTGCCGCCCGGCATGCATCACGAGTGGGCGCTACGGGCTTTGCGTTCGGGAAAGCACGTGCTGGTCGAGAAACCGATGTCGGACACGTACGAGAAAACTCTCGAGCTGATGTCGACCGCGTCGGAACTCGGACTCGTGCTCGCCGAGAACTTCATGTTCCTGCACCATTCCCAGCATGCTGCGGTACGGGCGATGCTGGATGAGTCCGTGGGAGAACTGCGGCAGTTCTCGGGGTCGTTCGCGGTGCCCCCGCTGGCACCCGACTCGTTCCGGTACCAGCCGGCCCTGGGCGGAGGCGCGTTGCTCGACGTCGGGGTGTATCCCCTGCGGGCTGCCCAGCTCTACCTCACCGGCGAACTCGATGTCCTCGGGGCGTGTCTGCGCGTCGACGAGGCGACCGGGGCCGATGTCGCCGGCAGCGTGCTGCTGAGCGACGACCGTGGCGTGACGGCCCAGCTGGACTTCGGCTTCGAGCACTCCTACCGCTCGACCTACGCCCTGTGGGGCAACCGGGGCCGGGTGAGCGTCCGGCGTGCCTTCACCCCGCCGGAGCAGCTGAAGCCGGTGGTCAGGATCGAGCAGCAGGACGTGGTGACGGAGCGCTCGCTGCCCGAGGACAACCAGGTCTTCAACGCGATGGACGCCTTCGTCCGAGCGGCCCTCACGGGCGGCGGCCCCTTGGCCGACATGTCGGCGATCCAACGCCAGGCCCTGCTCCTCGACCGAGTCCGCCGAGCAGCCAAACTCATCGGCGACCCCAAGGCGAACCCGGCCACGGGCCTGAGCTAACGCCCTGCTTCTAGGGGCGCGGGGAGCTGCGCGAACAACCCCCACCGCCCCGCACCCGCCCACGACACCGCGCCCCGCCACATCCTCAGGCGGGGCGCGAAGCCATTCCTTCAGCGGTCGAGAACCCTGCGCAGAACCCCTCCGAGAGTCTGAGCCGCATCAACCGCCGCCTCATCCGTACGCCAAGCCACAATTCCGTCCGGCCGCACCAGACTCGCCCCCGCCTTCCCGATGCCATACCGCTCGGACACCGCACTCTCGGGATCAGTCAGCCCCGCCCCGACCCGATAGGCGCTCACCGGCACCCCCAGCTCCACCGAGACCGCCTCCGCCGCCGCGACCCATTCCGCCCCCAACTCCCCCACCAGCAGCGTCCACCCGTCGCCGAACAGATCCACCGTGGAAAGCCGCTCCCCGTGCCGCGACACCAGGACATGCGGCCCACGGAACCCGGGACGACCACTCGGCGTCATCGGATTCTCCACCCGCGCCGGATCGTCGTCCGCGGCCAGCACCGCCGAGGACCGGTACCGGAACCCGAGCAGCGTCTCGGCGTACCCCACCGACTTGTCCCACACCTCCGCCATGTGCGGAGCCATCCGCTGCGCGTAGATCGCCAGCGCCTCGGCCACGACCAGCTCCGCGGCGACCTTGCGCTCGTCCTCGTACGTACCGAGGAGCCCCGCCCCGGCCTGCCCCTGCAGCACCGCCGCCAGCTTCCAGGCCAGGTCGAACCCGTCGGCGACGGCCGCGTTGCCGCTCATGCCCCCGGTCGGCGGGGTGACCTTCGCCGCGTCACCGACCAGGAACACCCGCCCCTCGCGCCAGCGTTCGGCGATCCGGGCCGCCATCTCCCAGCCCTGGATGTCGACGAGCTCGGGCTTCACCTCGGGGGCGTCCAGGGCGAGGCCGATGAGTTCGACGCAGCGCTCCGGTGTGAAGTCCTCGGGGCGCTCGCCCTGGTCGGGGTCGTACTCGACGAAGAGGGTATGCCGGTCGGGCCGGTCCGTCGGCCCGAACGTGCCCTTGAACTCCGGGTGGTGGAGGTAGTACCAGCCGGTCGTGCCCGGCTCCATGATCCCGGAGAGGTCGGCGTCGAAGATGATCCCGACCATGTGGGTCAGCGTGCCGTGCCCGTACCGCTCGATGCCCAGCGACTCCCGCACCAGGCTGCGGTTGCCGTCGGCGGCCACGAGATACCCGGCGCGCAGGTCGTACTCGCCGTCGGGCCCCGCCAGCCGGGCCGTGACTCCGTCGTCGTCCTGGCGGAACGACAGCAGCCGGGTGTCGAAGCGGATGGATCCGCCGTGCCCCCGCGCCTGCGCGAGCAGGATCGGCTCCAGCTTGTCCTGGGACAGCATCGCCCAGCCGGCCGGTGTGCACGGCTCGGTGGCGGCGACCATGTCGTCGAAGCTCTCCGAGACGGTCCGCAGGATCTCGCCCCGCACGCTCTCGGCGAGCCGGATGACGAAGTCGCCCTGGGTGCCGCGGATGTCGTCGGCCCGGACCACCTCGTCCGCGACGCCCCCGATGCGCAGCAGTTCCATGGTCCGCGGGTTCTGCCCGGCGGCCCGCGGATAGGGCGAGAGGCCCGGCCTGCGCTCCACCACAAGCACCCGGACGCCCTGCCGGGCGAGGAACATCGCCGTCGACAGGCCCCCGAGGCCCGCACCCACCACCAGTACATCGACCTCGTGGTCGTTCATGTTGCTCCTCTCTCGTCGTTCGCTTCGTTCTCTGGGGTCTTTGCGAGTCGGCCGGTTCACACCCGGACGCCGACGAACAGCCCCCGGCCCGACGGCGCCTCCGGCAGGTACTCGACCTCGAAGCCCGCCTCCCGGAAGGCCTGTTCGTACTCGGCGCGGCTGAACAGGGAGATGATGTGGGTGTCGACGAAGTGCTGGGCTCCGGCGCCGGGTTCGGCGACCACGAAGTGCACGTCCATGTGCGAGGTACGGCCCCGGCGGGCGGAGTGCGAGACCCGGGAGACGGTGACGCCGTCGACGGTGACGATGTCGGCGGAGACATGGCCGTCGGCGAACGTCTCGTAGAACCACCACGGGTCGACCACGGCCACCCCGCCCGGCTCCAGATGCCGGGCGAACATCGTCAGCGCCTGCCCGAGTTCGGCGACCGACGTCATATAGCCGACGGAGCCGAACATGCAGGTCACCACGTCGAAGGTGGTGCCGAGGCGGAAGTCGCGCATGTCGCCGGCGTGCACGCTCACCCCGGGCAGCGCGGCCCGGGCCTCCTCGGCCATGGGCGCGGACAGCTCCACTCCCTCGACGTGGTCGAAGAGGTCGGCGAAGTGCCGCAGATGCCCTCCGGTGCCGCACGCGACGTCGAGCAGCCGTCCGGCGCCGGGCCTGCTCCGCCGGGCCGCGGCGGCGACCGCCTCGGTCTCGGCGCGGTAGTCCTTGCCGCGCTCGCGGTGCACCAGGTCGTAGACCCGCGCGAGGTCGGCCCCGTACATCGTCTCTCCCGCCCGCTGCTCGTCCGCCACGGTCAGACCGCCGAGCGGGTGTGGGCGAGGATGACCTCGGCGAGCGGCCCGTGGACCGAGGACGGCAGGGCGTGTCCCATGCCCGGGATCTCCGCGAGGCGGGCGGTGGGGATGAGCCCGGCGAGGTGCTTGCCGTGCGGCGCGGGTGCGATGGGGTCGTGCTCGGCCTGGATGACCAGGGTCGGCACGGTGACGTCGCGCAGCTCGGCGGCCCGGGCCGGCGGCGGCAGGGTCAGCGAGTAGTGCGCGTACGGCTCGGCGAGGGCGCCGCCCGCGTGGTCGATCGCCCGTTCCTCCCATCGCGCGTACTCGGCGTCGTCGAACGGCACGCCCGTGCCGGAGAGGATGCGCCACTTGCTGACGCGCTTGGCCACCTCGGCGGCCCGGCCCTCGGCCGGCTGGTTCATCAGGGCGAGCGCGTCCAGGAACGGCTGCTGGGGCCCGGGCAGGCCGTCCAGCGTGGGTTCGCCGCGCATCACGCGCTCGATGTTGGCGTCGAAGTCGATGTCGAGGCCGCCGCCGAGCAGCATGGTCAGGCTGCTCAGCCGGTCGTGGTGGTCGAGCGCGACGACCTGGGTGATGGTCGCCCCCATCGACAGGCCGACGACATGGGCCCGGTCGACGCCCCAGCCGTCGAGGACGGCGACCGCGTCGGCGGCCAGCTCACCGAAGCCGTAGGGGTGCGCGGCGAAGTCGCGGGTGGTGGAGCGGCCGGTGTCGCGGTGGTCGTAGCGGATGACGTGGAGGCCGCCGTCGGCGAGCCGCCGGGCGAACTCGTCGGGCCAGCCGAGGGCGGAGAGGTTGCCGCCCATGACGAGCAGCAGCGCCGGGTCCGCCGGGTCGCCGAAGTCGTCGCTCCACAGCTCGACGTCCCCGCTCGGCACGATGCGTTCGGACATGTGTCTACTCCTGTGCTGGGAGGGCTTCGGAGGCCTGGGCGGCCGGGGCCGCTTCCTCGGGGACGGCCGTGAACTCGAGGATCGAGAAGTCGAACGGGAGGGTCGTGGAGCCGCTCGTGCGCTCCGAGGCCAGGGCGAGGCCGGCCGCTCCGGCCAGGGCCACGACCTCGTCCCGGGTGCGCACCCGTCCGCCCATGAACGTCAGCATCCGCAGGTCGAGCAGTGTGCTGAAGAACCGGTCGGCGCCGTCGCCCTCGACATCGGCACGGTCGAGGACCAGGATCCTGCCGCCCGGTTCCAGCGCCCTGACGCAGCCGCGCAGGATCGTCAGCGCGTCCTCGTCGGACCAGTTGAGCAGGACGAACGACAGCAGGACGACGTCGGCGGTGACCGGCAGCGGCTTGAAGAAGTCGCCCTCCGCCACCGTGACCCGGTCGGCCAGACCGGCGTCCGCGAACCTGCGCCGGGCGCGCTCGGCGGGACCGGCCAGTTCGAGCAGGGTGCCCCGCAGGTGCGGGGCCCGCAGGGCGATCGCCGCGAGCATGCCGCCGTTGCCGCCGCCGACGTCGAGGACGTGCCGGACCGCCGACCAGTCGTACGCGTCGGCCGGGGCCTCGTAGGCCAGGTCCTCGTCGCAGGACATCAGCGCGTCGAAGGAGTCGGCCAGCGTCACGTCCGCCGAGAGGTCCTCCCAGAAGGGCCGCCCGTACCGCCCGGCGTAGGCGGGGCGGCCGGTGCGGACCACGTCGAGGAGCCCGGTGAAGGCCAGGTCGGCGTGCGAGACGGCCCCGTTCAGGTCCAGCCAGGCCCGCTGCTGGGCCGGGTGGCCATCGGCGAGCAGCATCCCGAGCCGGGTGGGGCGCAGCGGCTGGTCCGGCTTCTCTCCGCCCTCCAGGACGCCGACGACGGTCAGGTGCCTGACCAGGCGGGAGAGCGCCTGGGGGTGGGTGTCCGTACGGTCGGCGAGGCCGGCGAGGGTGTCGGCTCCGGCCAGCAGATGATCGACCAGGCGGAGCGTCGCGGCGACCCTCAGGGCCATCGGGGTCACCAGGTTGCCGAGGTTCTTCAGGAGTACGTCGAGGTCCTGGTCGGTCGGTTCCAGGGGTTCCCCGGGTGAGGAAGAGCTCACCGTGTTCCTTCCCTTGGGCGTCGGTGTGCCGGACGGGCAGACGGGCTGCTCAGGGGCGCCAGCCCTCCTCGGTGGGCCAGGGCTCGCCGAGCTGGCGGTAGGTGCCGAGGTAGTCGGGCCAGTCGCGGTGGTCGCGGATCTTTCCGTCGACGATCCGGATGAGGTGGATCTGTTCGCCGGAGAACTTGCGCCCGGTGGCGGGCATTCCCACGAGTTCGCCCACCTGACGTCCGTACAGGGCGAGTTTCGCCCGCACCCAGCTGCCCTTCTCCTCGTAGCCGATCTCCTCCAGATGCGCGTCCTCGGAGAAAGTGAGCTTCAGCCACTTCACCGCGAGTGCGAACGCCTCGGGACCGCGCAGTTCCGGCATGTGTTCCAGGGCGCCGGGATTGAGGTACTCCTCGTGGATGAACTCGGCGACGTCATCCGTTTTTCCGGTGTTGTAGCTGTTCACCATGCGGCGAACAATGTCGATGCGATCGCTCACGGTCGGCACTCCTTGTCGGTCGTCGATGAGTTCATCCTGACTTCCGCATCTCTCCGCAACAATCCTTTTCCGCACCGGCTCGACCCGTTGACAAGCCGGTTTCGAGCGGCCACCGAGCGCCTTCCGACTCACATTTCAGAGGGACGGGTCAGGGTGGTCGGGTCGGCTTTCGTCACCCGGAGGACCCATGGACAAGACGAAGTACAAATCGACGGTCACCGAGGCGTTCAACAATGCCGCGGCGACTTATGACCAGTTGGGCGTCGAGTTCTTCACACCGATGGGCCGGCGACTGGTGGAAAGGGCCGATCCGCGGCCCGGGCAGCGCGTTCTCGATGTGGGATGCGGCCGGGGCGCGTCTCTTTTCGTGGCGGCGGAGAGGGTGGGTTCGTCCGGCCATGTGCTCGGCATCGACATCGCTCCGGCCATGGTCGAGGAGGCCCGTCGGCAGGCCGCCGCGCTCGGCGCCCGGCAGGTGGAGGTCCGGGTCATGGACGGCGAGCACCCGGACTTCCCGCCCGCCTCCTTCGACGTGGTGACCGGAAGCTACAGCCTGATCTTCCTGCCCGACGCGCCGGCCGCCCTCCCCCGGTACGCGGCCCTGCTGCGGCCGGGTGGCCGGATCGCATTCACCAGTCCGGTCTTCACGGAGGACACGTTTCCCTTCCTGCCGCCGGTGTTCACGGAACTGATCCCCGAGCGTCTGCTGCGCAACCTGCCGGCCGACTGGCGGCCGGACGCGCTGAAGCGGCGGTTCAACAGCTGGCTTCAGGACACCGGCGACCTGACCCGGACGATGACCGACGCCGGATTCGAGGACGTGGAGATCGCCGACGAGCACATCGATCTGCGCGCACCGGACGGCGAAACGTGGGTCGACTGGTCCCACACCCAGGGAATGCGCTTGCTCTGGCAGCACCTCCCGGAGTACGAGAACCGGCAGTTGCGCCACCGTCTGACCACCGAGCTGGACCGGCTGCGCGGCGAGGGCCCGCTCCATCTGCCCACCCCGGTCCGGTTCGTCAGCGCGTCGGTCCCGGACTGAGGCGACCGAGGCGGCCGCCGCGGAGCACGTGGAGCCCGGTCCACCCCTCGGACCGGGCTCCACGTGGTGTCAGTAGACGCGCACCGCGCCGGAGGACGACATGCGCACGATGTCCCCGGTGGGCCTGCGGAGGTTGCCCTGCGCGTCGATCGACTCCGCGTTGAGGATGGAACGGTGCAGCTCCTGGGCCATCGGACCGGGTTCGAGACCGAGATGGTTCACCAGGTTGACCCGCAGGCGCTGGAAGAGCTCCAGGGCCTGCGCCCGCCGGCCGTTGAGGTAGAGGGCCCGCATGTACTGGGCGTGCAGGCCCTCGTGGTACGGGTTGTCGGCCGTCAGGGCGGCGAGCTCGGTGAGCACCTCGCGGTACATGCCGAGCCGCAGCTGGGTGTCGACGAGATACTCCAGGACGACCAGCCGGGACTCCTCGAACTGCTGGCGCCGCCCTTCGAGGATCCGGCCGGCGACGACGTCCACGAGGGCGGGTCCGCGCCACAGCTGCAGCGCGCTGGAGAGGGTGGACAGTGCGGTGCTGTCGTCCCCCGACGACAGCGCCCGGCGTCCGTCCGAGACGAGCTGATGGAACCGGTGGACGTCCAGATCCCCCTGGGTGGTCCGGAAGAGGTAGCCGCCGGACCGGGTCACGAGGATCTCGGAGGCGACCTGACGGGCGGTCATTCCCGTCGCGGACGCCAGCAACTTGCGCAGGTTGAGGATGTAGGTCTGCAGCGTGGTCAGGCAGCTGACCGGAGGCTCCTCGTCCCAGAGTTCGCGTATCAGTGACGACACGGGTACCACCTGGTCGGCGTGCACCAGCAATGTGGCCAGAACGCTTCTCATCTTTGGTGCGCTCGGAGTGTGCAGATCACCTTCGACCTGCACGGAAAGTGGGCCTAAAACACCCAGCTTCACGACGTTCCCCCATAGATCGCAGAAAGCTACTGGTCTACCGAGCATCAACGCCTCGGGCCGTTCACAAGTTCCCCACAGGGAGAACATAGTGACGCCAGAAAGGAAAGCGCTGTCAGCGCCGGGAATTTCGTTGCGCGAGCAACAAACCGGTTGCGCAATCAACAAGACGACCCGGGTGCGACGGGTGCCGCCGTAGGAATCAAGCCACCTTCAGCAGCGTATTCACGACGGCCAGAAACCCGGCGGGGGTCGTCACCTCGGAAAGATCCTCTTCGGGGATCTCCACGTCGTACTCGCGCGAGACCCGGGCCGCGGTCTCCAGAAGGGCCAGCGAATCATACCCGAGGTCTGTGAATTCCATGTCAACTGCGTTTTCCGCGCTGGTTACGGACTCCTCTTCCCCCGCGCACTCACGCAGGATGGCAAAGAGTTTCTCGCTCGTCAGTGCCGCCACGACAGTTCTTCCTCCCCTTGCGGTCGATACCTCGCGCTCCTTGGGTGCCGGCCGTCAGGATCAACAACGGCCATGAAGTGCACCCTATGCAAGTTTGGAAGGAACAGACTCGAGAACCGATCGAGCGGACTTGAACAGAAGGTGACCATGGAGGCGTCACCTCGTATCGCGGTCGATATCGGCGGGGCGATTGTTGTCTGTCGGGAGACTTCCGGCCTACTGTCGCTGAGAATGCCCAGACTAAGGAGGAGCCAGTGAAAGGAATTGTGCTGGCAGGCGGCTATGGCAGCCGTTTACACCCGATCACCCTGGCTGTTTCGAAGCAGTTGCTTCCCGTCAACGACAAGCCGTTGATCTACTACCCTCTCTCGGCGCTGATGCTGGCCGACGTCCGGGACATCCTCATCATCGCCCTGCCCGGCGACATCCCTCAGCTGCGTCAACTGCTGGGTGACGGCAGCCACCTGGGGATCTCCCTGACCTACGCCGAACAGCCCGTACCCAACGGACTGGCGCAGGCGTTCCGCACCGGGGCCGACCACATCGGCGACGACTCGGTCGCCCTCGTCCTGGGCGACAACATCTTCCACGGAAACGGTTTCTACGATCTCCTGGACGTGCACTCCCGGGACATCGACGGCTGTGTCCTCTTCGGATATCCGGTCACCGATCCCGAGCGCTACGGCGTGGGCGAGGTCGACGAATCAGGCCGGCTCGTCTCCCTGGAGGAGAAGCCCGAAAAACCCCGCTCGAATCTCGCCATCACCGGGCTCTATCTCTACGACAACGACGTCGTGGAGATCGCCCACCGAATACGCCCCTCGGCCCGCGGCGAACTGGAAATCACCGACGTCAACCGGATCTATCTCGAACAGGACCGAGCCAAACTCGTCACCTTCGGCCGCGGATTCGCCTGGCTCGACGCCGGCACCCCGCAGTCCCTCCTCCAAGCCGGCCAGTACGTCCAGACCCTGGAGGACCGCCAAGGCGTCCGCATCGCCTGCCTCGAAGAAGTCGCCCTCCGCATGGGCTTCATCGACGCCGACGCCTGCCACCGCCTCGGCGCGAAGCTGTCCCGCTCGGGATACGGCGAGTACGTCATGGCAGTGGCAAGCGAACTGAACGTGTGACCGAGCCGGGCCGACACCCCCGAGGACACAAGCCGAGCCGGGCCGGGCCACCCCCGCCCGGCTCGACCCCCGCCCGGCACTCGACCCCCGACGGCCGTTTCTCCGACCCGCCCGCTGCCCGGCCAACTCGCCGCCCGAACCGCTCGATACGCGGCCAGCTCGCTTTCCGATCCCCCCCCGGCGGCCCATTCCCCAGCCCGGCGATTCCCCGACTCCTCACCCCCCCGGCCTCTCACTCCCCGTCAAGCAGGGTCATCTGCTCACCATCAAGGCCGATCTCCCCCGCCGCCATATTGGCCCGCAGATGAGACAAAGAAGCCGTGCCCGGGATGGGGAGCATGACCGGGGAGCGGTGGAGCAGCCAGGCGAGGGCCACCTGGGTCGTTGTCGCGCCCGTCTGTGTGGCCACCCGGGCGAGGGCGCTGTCCGGGGACGGGCGGGTCGTGCCGGCGAGGGGTTTCCAGGCGATGAAGGTGATGCCCTCGCGCTCGCAGTGGTCCAGTTCCTTCTCGTAGCGGCGGTCGTAGAGGTTGTACTTGTTCTGGACGCTCACGATGCGGGCGACGGCGCGGGCCTGCTCGATCTGTTCCACCGTCACCTCGGAGAGGCCGATGTGGCGGATCTTTCCCTCGTCCTGGAGCTGCTTCAGGGCCCCGACCTGGTCTTCCAGCGGCACCTGGGGATCGACCCGGTGGAGCTGGAAGAGCTCGATGCGCTCCAGGCGTAGGCGGCGCAGGCTCAACTCCGCTTGCTGGCGGAGGTAGTCGGGGCGGCCCAGTACCCGCCACTGGTGGGGACTGGGCCGGACCTCACCGGCCTTGGTGGAGACCACCAGGCCCGGCGCGTAGGGGTGGAGCGCCGACGCGAGCAACTCCTCGTTGGCGCCCAGTCCGTAGACGTCGGCGGTGTCGATGAACGTCGCGCCGAGTTCCACCGCGCACCGTGCCACCTCGGCGGCCTTGTCCGGCCGGACGGGCGGGCCCCAGTGGTGGGGGCCCGTCAGCCGGAGCGCCCCGAAGCCGAGCCGGCCCACGGTGAGGTCGCCTCCCAGGGTGATGTGTGTACCGACGGCTCGGCCGGGTCGCACGGTGACGGTTTCCTTTCAGCCGGGGATCAGGGAAGCCGGACGGAGAGCGGGTGCTGGAAGACGCCGCGGGGGTCGTACTTCGCCTTGACCTTCTGCAGGCGGCGGTATCCGTCCTTGTAGTAGAGGGTGTGCCAGGGCACGTCGGAGGTGTTCCAACGCGGATCGGCCAGGTCGGTGTCGGGATAGTTGATGTAGCAGCCGTCGTGGTCGTCGTTCGGCACGGGAACGCCGCCGGTGTCGCGGAACACGTCCCGGTACAGCTCGCGGATCCAGTTCAGGTGCACGTCGTCGAGGCCCGGATCCATCCAGGTCGCGGAGAACCACGCCTTGAGGATCGAGTCCCGCTGCGGCACGGCGGTGGCCCCGGGCGCCACGGTGTTGACCTTCCCCCCGTACGAGTAGAGGTCGACGGCGCCCCACCCCTCGAACGCGGGGTCGGTCAGGTGCTTGTGGACGGTCTTGATGCGCTCGGGCGTCCAGGCCCGCCGGAGATAGGCGCTCTTCGACTTGTGCCGGTCGTACCCGCCGGTGTCGAAGCGCGCCCCGAGGGTCGCCTGGAGCCAGAGGTCGTCCGTGTGCTCGACGGTCGGCTCCAGCCCGGTCCCCGCGTTGACGGCGGTGACGTACCGCTCGATCAGTTCGGCGGCGTCGGCGCGGCCGCCGTCGAAGCGGATGTCCAGCGAGATGGAGCCGATCGCGTGCGTGTTGAGATGCAGGGTGCTGTAGAGGCTGCCGTACCGGGCGTCGGCGTGGTTCTGCTCGTACCACTTGCTGAAGTTGGTGACGAGCCGGGTGAACTTGGCCAGGTCGAGATCGGCCCACGACCAGGTCACATAGGTGGAGCGGAGCCGCGTGGGCGGCTTGGGCAGCAGGCCCGAGGGGTCGTCGCCCGAGGCCCCGGGCGTACGGAACAGATAGCGGGTGACGATGCCGAAGTTGCCGCCGCCGCCCCCGGTGTGCGCCCACCACAGGTCGTGGTGGGGATCGTCCCGCTCGCGGGTGGCGGTGAGGGTGCGGGCCTTGCCGTTGGCGTCCACCACCACGACCTCGACGCCGTACAGATGGTCGACGACGGTGCCGTCACGACGGGTCAGCGGCCCGTATCCGCCGCCGGCGACATGCCCGCCGGCCCCGACCTGCGGGCAGACCCCGGCGGGCAGGGTCACGCCGTAGTCGTAGAACAGCGTGCGGTAGACCTCGCCCAGGGTCGCCGCGGGCTGCACGGCGAACGCCCGGTGCTCCTTGTCGAAGTAGACCGCGCGCATGGGCGAGGTGTCGATGAGCACGCGCACGTCGCGGTGGTCGGCGAAGTTCTCGAAGCAGTGCCCGCCGCTGCGGACCGCGATCCGCTTCCCGGCCGCCACGGCGTCCGTGACGACCTGGTCGATCTGCTTCGGCGTGTGGACCACGTGCACCAGGTCCGGCGCCCCGACGAAGCGGGCGTTGAATCCCCTGCTGACCAGTTCGCCGTACCGCGGGTCGGCGGCGGCGACCGTCGTGACCGGCGACTCCGGCACGCACACGTTGGCCCTGGCCCTGGCCCGCGCGGCCTCGGCCGGTGCCGCGGCGGCCCCCGTGGTGGCGACCGCCGCGGCACCGGCCCCGGTCGTTCTCAGAAATCCGCGGCGACTGAATCCGCCCATGGCACAACACCCAACCCTTCGATGAGAAACGAGTGGGTGGAACGGCACGATGACGCGTCCCCCCTCACGGCACGGCCCCCTGCCGTCCGCGCGCGGGACCCGGGTCGAACCGGGTCCTCGACCGACGCGCACTCCCCCGAGCATCGCCGTAGCCGCCTCCTCACCGGAGGCGTCGGACACCCCTCAGTCCTGTGCGGGCTCCTGTGGCTCCAGCACGACGACGGGGATCTTCCGGTCGGTCTTCTTCCGGTAGCTCTTGTACTGCGGAAAAATCACGGTCATCGCCTCCCACAGGCGATCCCGTTCCCCCTCTTCCGCCTCCCTGGCGACCGCCTCGAACGTGTCCGCGGCCACCTGCACTCGCACCCGCGGCTCCGCCAGCAGGTTGAGATACCAGTGAGGATGATGGTCGGATCCGCCGTTGGACCCGACGACGACGTAGTTGCCCTGATCCTCCCCGTAGATCAGTCCGGTCCGCCGCAGCGCCCCCGAGCTGCGTCCCCGCGTGGTCAGCAGCAACGTGGGCTTGCCGTACCAGATGTGCCCCTTCGAACCCTCGCTGGCCACGTAGCGACGCACATGCGTAGCGACCCAGCCGGTCGGGCTGTCGAGCACCTCGTCCTGTTCGTGCATGCACTCACTCCGTCCGTCGGTGCGCACAACGTACCACCGGATACTCCAATTTGAGTATCACCCAGCACTCCCCCTCAAATCACGTGATTCAAGAGGGAGTTGACCTGAATGACTGCTTCCGGCTGCCCTGACGGACGCGGTATGAGCATGCTGCGCCGGACCGGCCCCACGCAACGAGTTCCGGACAGCGGCCAGGCGCTCTCGACCGCTTCTCGAGTCAGCCTCGACCGCCCGTACCGGCCTGACAGAGCCGTTCTAGAAGGGGAACCCGCTGCGCCCGTGCTGCACCGAGATCCACTTGGTCGTGGTGAACGAGTCGAGCATCGTCTCGCCGTTGAGCCGGCCGATGCCCGAGTGCTTCTCGCCACCGAAGGGGACGATGGGCTCGTCGTGGACGGTGCCGTCGTTCACGTGGAACATGCCCGTGTCGATCTGCTGGGCGAACGCCACGCCCCGCTCGATGTTCCCGGTGTGGACGGCGCCGCTCAGGCCGTACGGCGTGTCGTTGACGAGGCGTACGGCCTCCTCCTCGCCGTCGAACGGGACGAGGAACGCGACCGGGCCGAAGACCTCCTGCCTCAGCAGCGCCGAGTCGGCGGGGACGTCGGTCAGGACGGACGGCTCGACGAGATTGTCGGTCCGCCCGCCGCGCACCAGGGCCGTGGCGCCCTCGGCGAGGGCCTGCTCGACCACGCCGGAGACGGCGTCCGCCTGCGAGGAGTTGATGACCGGGCCGATGACGGTTGCCGGGTCGCGCGGGTCGCCCGCCTTGAGGGTCTTCACCTTGGCGACGAACTTCTCGGTGAACTCGTCCGCGACCGACCGGTCGACCAGGACGCGGTTGGCGGCCATGCAGACCTGGCCCTGATGGACGTACCGGCTGAAGACGGCCGCGTCCACCGCGTAGTCGATGTCGGCGTCGTCGAGGACCACCAGCGCGCTGTTGCCGCCCAGTTCGAGGACCGAGCGCTTGAACAGCCGGGCACAGACGGTCGCCACGTGCCGGCCGACCGTGTCGGAGCCGGTGAAGGAGATGACCTTGGGGACCGGGTGCTCGATGAAGGCGTCGCCGATCTCCGCGATGTCGGTGATGACGACGTTCAGCAGACCGCCGGGCAGCCCCGCGTCCTCGAAGATCTTCGCGACCAGGGAACCGCCGACGATCGGCGTGTTCTGGTGCGGCTTCAGCACCACGGCGTTGCCGAGCGCGAGCGCCGGGGCGACGGACTTCAGCGACAGCAGGAACGGGAAGTTGAAGGGGCTGATCACACCCACGACGCCGACCGGCACGCGGTAGACGCGGTTCTCCTTGCCGTCCACCGGCGAGGGGATGATCCGGCCCTCGGGGCGCAGCGCCAGATGGACCGCCTCGCGCAGGAACTCCTTGGCGAGGTGCAGCTCGAAGGCGGCCTTCAGCCGGGTGCCGCCGAGCTCGGCGATGATGGCCTCGGAGATCTCCGCCTCGCGCTCCTCGATCAGGCGCAGGGCCTTCTCGAAGACGGCACGGCGGGCGTACGGATTGGTCGCCGCCCACTGCTTCTGGGCACGGGCCGCGGCCTGGTACGCCTGGTCGACCTCGTCGGCCGTGGCTATGGTGATCGACGCGAGCTTCTCGTCGTCGTACGGGTTGAAGTCGATGATGTCCCAGGAGCCGGTACCCGGGCGCCACTCACCGTCGATGTACTGCTGTGCAAGGTCGGTGAAGTAGGACGACGACATGTGATCCCTCGATCCCTAAGCAGACCTCTGATCGCTTCTTCACGATCTGATCACACGTCATCGTACTTGCGTTTGAGGTGAGTTGGAGGAGAGCTTCAGGAGAGTTGAGGACCCTTCAGGAAAGCTGCCCCTTCAGGAAAGCTGGAGGAGCCCCCGGAGAAGATCCCGGCTCTCGGAGGGGCCCGGGCTGTCGCTCTGCAGCTCCTTGAGCGCCTTCTCGTACTGGGCGACGTCCTCGGCCTTGTCGAGATACAGCGCGCTGGTGAGCTGCTCCAGATAGACGACGTCCGAGAGGTCGGACTCCGGGAAGCTGAGGATCGTGAACGCGCCACTTTCGCCGGAGTGGCCGCCGAGGCTGAACGGCATGACCTGGAGCCGCACATTGGGCCGCTCGGAGATGTCGATGAGGTGCTGGAGCTGGCCGCGCATCACCTCGCGGTCGCCGTACGGACGGCGCAGGGCGGCCTCGTCCAGGATGATGTGGAAGTCGGGAGCCCGCTCGTCGACGAGGTACTTCTGCCGCTCGAGCCGCAGCGCCACCCGCCGTTCGACATCGGCCTCGCTCGCGCCCTGCATGCCCCGCCGGACCACCGCGTGGGCGTACGCCTCGGTCTGCAGCAGGCCGTGCACGAACTGCACCTCGTACGCCCGGATCAGCGAGGCGGCGCCCTCCAGGCCGACGTAGGTCGGGAACCAGCTGGGCAGCACGTCGGAGTAACTGTGCCACCAGCCGGCGACGTTGGCTTCCTTCGCCAGGGACAGCAGGGAGGCGCGCTCCTGCTCGTCCGTGATGCCGTACAGCGTGAGCAGGTCCTCGACGTCCCTCGTCTTGAAGCTCACCCGGCCCAGCTCCATCCGGCTGATCTTCGACTCGGAGGCGCGGATCGAGTAGCCCGCCGCCTCGCGCGTGATGCCCCGCGCCTCACGCAGACGCCTGAGTTGTGATCCGAGCAGCATGCGCCGCACCACCGATCCCGGCTCTCCCGCGCTCACGTTCGCCAGCCTCCCCAACGTCTTCAGGGGCCGAAGTCTGCCACTAAAACACTCCGAGCAGTACTCGTCCGGTTACGGAAACGGAATCGCATCGGAGAACGCACGCGCGCGAATGCAAGAAGGAGGCATGCGAACGGCTTGAGAGAGACGCGAAGATGACGGAAAAATTGACCAACAAGCGGTACGGGACGGCTCATTCCGGTCACGTGCACGTGCATCTGCCCTTGCATCTGCTGAACGCATCCGAAACCATGGTGCCGCACCACCGCCGCATCGCACCGACCGCGAATTCCCGGGAGTGCCTCGCATGGGGACGAATGGATCAACCATGCTCGAGCCGTTACGGCAGGGCCTTCCGCCGCTTGATCCAGCGGCCGTGTCCGACGCAGCCTCCTGCGCTCTGCCCGCCCGCTACGAAGCGGTGCGCGACGCACGGCGGTTCACCCGCTCCACCCTCGACCAATGGGACATGGGCGACCGCTTCGACGACGTCTGTCTGGTGGTCTCGGAGCTTGTCACCAACGCCCTGCGGCACGGCCTGCCGGCCAACACCGCGTGCGCCGCGGGCCGGGAGCCTCCGGTGCGGCTGCACCTGATGCGCTGGACCGAGCGCCTGGTGTGCGCGGTACGCGACCCCAGTCACGACAGTCCCGTCGCACGGGAGACCGACGACTTCTCGGCCGAGTCGGGCCGCGGGCTGTTCCTCGTCGACTCCTTCAGCGACAGCTGGGGCTGGCACCCGCTCGCCGGCGCACTCAGCGGCAAGGTGGTCTGGGCGCTGTTCCGGCTGCCTCGACCCGGCAGCGAATAAGAAACCGCGGCGCTTCCTGGCGTCGCGGTTCTACGCGCGTTACAGCGCGTATATTTCCGATTACCCCCGGTTTATAGGGGGTCTGCCGCACGCGTCAGCCACCCACCAGGTGGTCGAACTCGCCGTCCTTCACACCCAGCAGCATCGCCTCGATCTCCGCACGGGTGTAGACCAGCGCGGGCCCGTCGGGGAAGCGCGAGTTGCGTACGGCGACCTCCCCGCCCGGGAGTCGGGCGAACTCCACGCACGAGCCCTGTGAGTTGCTGTGCCGGCTCTTCTGCCAGGCCACACCGTTCAGCCCGGCGGCCGCCATCCCGTTGTACACGTCGTGGTCCACAGGTCGCTCCCCGGTGGTGCACTGGCTTATGTGGCCATTGATGCAGTGGTCAACTGACCCGGATCATAGCCCTGTTCATGTGCGGATGCATGAGCAGATGCACGTGCACGCGGGGTGGTCCTGCGGTTACAGCTTCGGCGACCGCTTGACCCGAGCCCTTGCATGTTTGACGGCCCTGCCCTGTCGCGCGTTCCCGGAGGCCGACGGGGAAGTCGGCGGGTTCGGCGGAGGTCCGGTGGAGGCGGAGCATCCGCTCGGCGGCGGGGGCGAGGGGCCCGGCGGGGGCCGCGACGGAGAAGGGGGAGCTGGCGGCGCGCGGGCCGGGGACGGGCGGCAGCGGGCCGGGCTCGATGCGGAAGACGACCGTGACCTGCGGGATCAGGAAGAAATGGGCCGCTCGCAGGAGCGAGGCGTCATGCTCCGGGCCGGTGTCCGGGTCGCATCATCGGCGGACATCCGGTGGGCCAACCGGCCCGGCCGGGCCGCCCGGCGTGCACCTGATGAAGGCCCCGGAGGCAGGCATGAGGTCCCCCACGCGTCAAGCGTGGGGAACCTCACCCGGGCCGATCCCCTCAGCGGGAGGCGTACGGTCAGCGGGAGGCGTACGGCAGCAGCGCCATCTCGCGCGCGTTCTTGATCGCCTTGGCCAGCTGCCGCTGCTGCTGCGACGACACCCGGGTGACCCGGCGGCTGCGGATCTTGCCGCGGTCGGAGATGAACTTCCGCAGCAGGTCGGTGTCCTTGTAGTCGATGTACGTGATCCCGGCCTGGTCCAGCGGATTGGGACGGTTCTTGGCGGGGAGCCTGCGGTCGGACTTGCGGGGCATCGGGGATCAGACCTCCAGGAGGGTGTCGAAGGCATGCGGCAGCCGCTGCCAGGCCTCGTGCCCGGCGGCGTACTCGGCATCGGTCAGCAGGCAGGACTCCAGCAGCCGTTCCAGACCGTCCCGGTCGAGGCCGGGCGAGGTGAAGACGAGGTGCTGGCCGCGGTCGCCGTGCTCGGGGTGCCAGTCCAGCGCGGCGGCGGCGCGGCGCACCGGCGGGACCATCTCCCAGGCCGCGTCCGGCAGGGAGGCGAGCCAGGGGCCTGCGCTCTCCACGCACAGGGCCCCGCCCGCCGCGTCCCAGTGGAACAGCGTGTCGGGCTTGTCGGCGAGCCAGAACCGGCCCCGGCTGCGGGCCGCCGCGCAGGTCAGGTCCTCCAGGGCGGCGTAGAGGCGCTCGGGGTGGAAGGGGCGGCGCCGGTGCCAGACCAGGGTGGAGACGCCGTGCGCGTCGGCCTCGGCGGGCAGCAGGGCGCAGGCCGGGTGCTGGGCGGCGGCCGCGGCCTCCACGTCGAAGCCGGCCAGGGCCGCCTCGGCCAGCGGGGTCAGCGGGCGGCGGCGCGGGGCGGGCACGGTGAGCCCGTCGGCGGCCGTGTCCGCCGGGACGCCCTCACCGATCCAGACCTGGCGGGCCGTCGGGTGCAGCTGGGCGAGCAGCTCGCGGTCCTCGTCGTCGGCCTCCGGGGAGTCGGCGACCGCGAGGACGGGGGCGTACTCCAGCTGACGCGCGAAGGTGTCGGCGACCGTGCGCTGGTCGGTCGCGGCGGCGGCGAGACCGCCGTCGGCCAGGTCGTCGCCGTTGCCAAGGTACGGCAGGACCAGGGCCGGGTCGACGGCGGTGAGCACACCGGTGACGGTGAGCCCGCCGGCCGTGACGACCTCGGCCATCGCCTTGGGCTCGACGGAGTCCCACAGCTCGACGACGGCCAGCGGCGTCCGCCCGGCGTCGGCGAGCCGCCCCAGCTCCGGGACCAGGTCCTCGCGCAGGGCGCAGCAGGCACAGTCGTTGACGAGCGGCGCCTCCCCCGCGTCGAGGAGGCCGGTGGCGTCCCGGACGGTCCGTACGACCGTGCCGGCCGCGGCCGTGGCGAGGTCGTGGTGGAGGGCGACACTGCCGGGCACGTCGGCGAGCAGCCGTGCGACGGCGGCCCTGCGGGCGTCGGCGTGCAGCCCGCCGACGATGACGACGGAGAGGCCGGAGGGGTTGGAGGGACCGGAAGGGTCAGTCACCGGTCAGCCCTTCTTTCCGTACCGGCGCTCGAAGCGCTCCACGCGTCCCGCCGTGTCCAGGACGCGGGCGGTGCCGGTGTAGAAGGGGTGGCTGACGTCGGAGATCTCGACGTCGACGACCGGGTAGGTGTGGCCGTCCTCCCACTCGATCGTCTTCTCGCTCGTCGTGGCCGAGAGCGTCGAGCGGGTGAGGAAGGCGTAGTTCGCGGCACGGTCGCGGAACACGACGGGGCCGTACTCCGGGTGGAGTCCCTCGCGCATGGTCAGCGCTCCTCTCGGAAGTCGACGTGGCGGCCGGCGACCGGATCGAACTTGCGCAGGGTCATGCGGTCCGGGTCGTTGCGGCGGTTCTTGCGGGTCACGTAGGTGTAGCCGGTTCCGGCGGTGGACCGGAGCTTGATGACCGGCCGGAGTTCGTTGCGTGCCATGCCGCTACACTACTGAAAATGAATTCCATTTACATCTCCTGAGTCAGAGAGGTACGTCACCACCATGTCCGCGCACTGCATGCTGACCGGCTCCCGGCCCGGCTTCGGCAACCGCATCTCGCACTCCCACCGGCGCACGTCCCGCCGGTTCGACCCCAACATCCAGTCCAAGCGCTACTGGCTGCCGAGCGAGGGCCGCTACGTCCGCCTCCGGCTGAGCGCCAGGGCGGTCAAGACCGTCGACACGATCGGAGTCGAGGCGGCCGTCGCCCGGATCCGCGCCCGGGGAGTGAAGGTCTGATGGCGAAGAAGAGCAAGATCGCGAAGAACGACAAGCGACAGGAGATCGTCGCCCGGTACGCCGCCCGGCGCGCCGAACTGAAGGAGATCGTCCGCCGCCCGTCATCGACGGAGGCGGAACGCCTCGCCGCCCAGGCGGAGTTGCGCCGGCAACCGCGCGACGCGAGCGCCACGCGCGTACGCAACCGCGACCAGGTGGACGGCCGGCCGCGCGGCTACTTCAGGGCGTTCGGGCTGTCCCGGGTGAGTCTGCGGGGGCAGGCGCATGCGGGGTATCTGCCGGGGGTGCGGAAGTCTTCCTGGTGAGGCGGGGGGGCGGCCCTGGGGGGCGGGTGTCCTGGTGAAGGCCGGACCACCCGAGGGCTTCCGCCGGGGCGGATGCCCAGGTGAAGGCCGGACCACCCGAGGGCTTCCGCCGGGGCGGATGCCCAGGTGAGGGGCGGACGGCCGGAGGGCTTCCGTGGGGTGGTCGTCCCGGGGGAGGCAGACACCAGGGCCGCTCCGCGTCGGCCGGCCGTCCGGTGAGAGCACTTCGGCCACCGGTGCCACCCGGGCCGCCTGCCCGCTGGCGCCGGGACACCCGGGACGCCCCTCACGGGCCGGTCATCTCGGCGGAGAGCCAGACGCCGGGGACGCCCCTCGCCGGCTGGCCACCCCAGTGAGAGCACTCAGACCGCCAGCGCCACCCGGACCGCCTGCTCTCTGGCGCCCGGACCCCCGAGGCCCCCCGTGGGCCGGTTGTCTGGGCAAGAGCCAGACGCCGGGGACGCCCCACGTCGACGGGCCGTCCCGGTGATCGCACCCCGGCCGCCCCTGCCGCCCCGGGCTGACCCATGCCGCCCCGGGCAGCCTCTCCACTGGCGCCCGGACACCCCGCGCACCCCTCACGGCCGGAAGGGCCCGGTCAGCCGGACCCCAGGGAGGGAGGCGCCTCCATAGGTCGGACGTCCTGGTAGGAGCCACGACGCGCGGGGCACCCCCGTAGGCCAGCCAGCCGGTAAGAGCCGGGTGGGGTCGTCCCCCGGGGCTCTTGACCGGTCCTGGTAGCTTGCTTCGGTCGTTCCGGGACAGGGATCGGCCGGCTACAGGTTGGGGGCTTGCAGTGACTTCGGTGATGTTCTGGCGTCGCTCGGACGCCGTGCGCGTCGCGGCGGCGGCCGCGGGGCTGGCGCTCGCGCTGACCGCGTGCAGCAGTGACGGCGACTCCGGGGACGACTCCGCGTCCAGCCCGGCCCCGTCCGCCTCGGCGTCCGCCGACACCGGCGGCGAATCAGGCGACTCCGGCTCCGGCTCCGGTTCCGGTTCCGGCTCCGACACGCTGGCCGGCAGCTGGCTCGCGACGACCGACGGCAAGGCCGTGGCCCTGGTGATCACCGGCAAGCAGGCCGCGCTCTTCGCCACCGGCGGGAGCGTGTGCAGCGGCACCGCCGGCGAGGAGTCCGGGATGCGGATGATCCGCCTGAAGTGCACGGGCGGCAGCAAGGACCGCACGACCGCCATGGTCGACTCCGTGAACAAGACCAGCCTGAAGGTCACCTGGGAGGGCGGCCTCGGCGCGGAGACGTACACCCGGACCGAGGGCGGCAAGCTGCCGACCGGACTGCCCACGGCGGGCCTCGGGTAGGAGTGCGACCGCGGGGCGCGGCCTGCCCGGGTGCGTGAGGGTCCGTCCGTCCGAGATGATCCATCCATCGGAACCGCTCACCGCCATCACGCACCAGAGGTCCCCATGCGCACCCTTCCTCCCCTCGCCCTGGCCGCCGCCCTCGCCGGGACGCTCCTGCTGACCGCCTGCGACGACGACGGGGCCGGAGCCGACGACGTCAAGAACGCGGACCGGCCGGCCGGTTCGGCCTGCGCGCTCGGCGACATGGGCGTGAAGGTCGGGGCCGGCGCCGCCCCGGCCGCCGGGGACACCGGCACCGTCACCGTGACGCTCACGAACAAGGGCGCGCAGTGCACGCTGAAGGGCTTCCCCGGCGTGGACCTGATGGCCGACGACAGCACGACGTCCGTGTCCCCGGACGAGGGCGTGAAGGCCCAGCCGCTCACGCTCGGCAAGGGCGGCACCACGTCCTTCACCATCACCTACGTCCGAGGTGAGGCGGGCTCCGCCAAGAGCCTCCCCGTGCGGAAGGCGTCCTTCACCCTGCCCGGCGCCACCAAGAACGCGCACACCCTGACGTGGCCGTACGGAGAGGTCGCCCGGAAGGACGGGGAGAGCGGCGCGGCCGAGGCCTCGGTGAGCGGCTTCGAGTCCTCGGGCGACTGACAGCGGGTCAGCGCAGCGGCGGCCGGTGCCCGACCTGGGCCCGGTCGGCCGCCTGCGCGCCCTCCGTCCAGCCCGCCGCGTCGCGCACACCGCGCAGCCGGGTCGTGGTCGTCTCCGGGAACATGCGGTCCAGCCGTCCGGTGACCGCGACATCGCGGGAGGCGAGGACCGGGAGCAGATCGTCGGCCACCTGGGCCTGGGCCACCTCCGCCAGGCGGGTGCCGATGCGGTGGGCGTAGGCCGCGAGGAAGGACTGCCGGAACGTCTTGGTGCGCTTGCGGCCCCCCGCGCGCTGAGCGGCCTCCGCCTTCGTCATCGCGGTCGTGGCCTGCACGAGGAGCGAGGTGTAGAGGAGTTCGACCGCCTCCAGGTCCGTTTCGAAGCCGACGACGGTGGAGAATCCGAAGGGTTCGTTCCACACCGCGCGGCAGTGGTTGGCGGAGGCGACGGCGTCCAGCAACACCGCCTTGGCCTGCTCGTACGGCGGTTCCACACCGATCCGGCAGGCGCCGGGGGTGTCGGGCGAGGGCGCACGCGCCGCGAGCAGCGCCTCGTCGACGCTGTGCCGGGCCATCAGCTCCTGCGCCTTGGCGCTGAGCGCCTCCGCCTCCTCCGGGAACCCGGTGGCCTCCGCCTTGGCGAGCAGGGCACGGATACGGGTGAGCATGCGGGACTCGGTCCTGGCCCCACCGGCCGCCCCACCGGCCGCCTCCCCTGCCCTCTGGTCGAGGGCCTCGAGGGCGGGCAGCCGCAGCAGCAGGCGGTACAGCTCCAGCACGGCGGTGGCGTGCGAGAAGCGGTCGGTGCGGGGCGGGGCGTCGGCGGGGAGTTCCGCGAGCTGCGCGCTCCAGCGGCGGCCGCGGGCCCGATCGCCGGGTGCCTGCGCCCGGATCAGCCCGGCCACGAGCAGCACATGGACGTCCTCCAGCTCGCTCCGGACGATCCGTACGACATCGGCCGGCTGCCAGCCGCGCCGCCAGGACGCCGCGACGAACTCCTCCCCGCGCCGGGCGAGTTCGGCATCCGCCGTCGGGTCGGAGGCAAGCAGGGACGCGCCGGTGTCGAGGGCCGTCTCGCCGGTCGCGTACAGGGCGGCTTCGAACGCGCGGTCGACGGTGAAGGACGTACTGCTCACGGCCCGATGGTGCCACGCATTCGACTGTCAACTCACGGTTGACACCCCCGAGAGCGCAACCTACGGTTGACACCATGACGACGAATCCCGACATCACGTCATCCGTGCGCCTCGACGACCTGATCGCGGCGATCAAGAAGGTTCATCAGGAACCCCTCGAACAGCTCCAGGACGCGGTGATCGCCGCCGATCACCTCGGTGAGGTGGCCGACCACCTGATCGGCCACTTCGTGGACCAGGCGCGGCGCTCGGGCGCCTCGTGGACGGACATCGGCAAGAGCATGGGGGTCACCCGGCAGGCCGCGCAGAAGCGCTTCGTGCCGAAGGAGTCGGCCGACCTCGACCCGAGCCAGGGCTTCAACCGCTACACGCCCCGCGCCCGCAACACGGTGATGGCCGCGCACAACGAGGCCAGGTCCGCGCGCAACGCCGAGGGCCTGCCCGAGCACCTCGTCCTCGGGCTGCTGGCCGAGCCGGAGGGTCTCGCCGCGAAGGCGATCACGGTCCAGGGCGTGACCCTCGACGCCCTGCGCGAGGCGGCCGCGGCGGCACTCCCGCCCGCCGTCGAGGAGGCCCCGGAGCTCGTGCCGTACGGCCAGGCCGCCAAGAAGGTCCTGGAGCTCACCTTCCGCGAGGCCCTGCGCCTCGGCCACAACTACATCGGTACCGAGCACATCCTGCTGGCCCTGCTGGAGCACGAGAACGGCGAGGGCGTCCTCAGCGGGCTCGGCATCGGCAAGGAGCAGACCGAACAGTACGTCGTGACGGTGCTGGAGAAGATCATGCTGGCGCGGAAGGAGACGCCGGACGAGTCGTGACAAGGCCCGACGAGGCCGGACGGGGCGGCGGTCGGGGGCGTTCGAGGGGGCGTTGTCAGACCCCCCTGACAGACTCACGGCATGACCGACCGGTGGGCGCTCGCTCCGGCCGAGGACGGTGGCGCGGACGTCGCCCCCCTCGGTCCGGACGGGCTGCCCACCGGGCCGGTGCGGCGGGAGACGGATCCCGCCGAGGCCGTGCGGAGCCGTCCCGGCGTCACGCGGTGGGTGTGGCGGTCCACCGCCGAGGTCTACCCGCGCCTGCTCGCCACGGGGGTGCGAGTCGAGCGGTGTTACGACGTCGAGGCCGCCGAGACACTCCTCCTCGGCCACGAGGGGCGGTACGGGGAACCACGCTCGGCCGCGGCCGCCCTGGCCCGGCTGCGCGGCGGCCCCGTACCGCCCGATCCGCCCCAGCGCTCCGCCGAACCGGGCTCGCAGTCCTCCCTGTTCGAGCCGCAGGGCGTCCCTCTTCCTCTGCCGGACCTCCTGGAGGTCTACGCGGAACAGCAGCGGCGGCACGCGAGCGCCGAGCATCCCGACCGCATGCGGCTGCTCACGGCCGCCGAGTCGGCGGGCATGCTGGTGGCCGCCGAGATGAACCGCGCCGGGCTGCCCTGGCGCGCCGACACACACCGCGCGCTGCTGCACGACCTGCTGGGCGAGCGGTACGCGGGCCGCGGCGAGCCCCGCCGCCTGGCCGAACTGGCCGACGAGGTGTCCACGGCGTTCGGCCGCCGGGTGCGGCCCGACCTGCCGGCCGACGTGATCAAGGCCTTCGCGCAGGCCGGGATCAAGGTCTCCTCGACCCGCCGCTGGGAGATCGAGACGGTCGACCACCCGGCCGTGAAGCCTCTGATCGAGTACAAGAAGCTGTACCGCATCTGGGTCGCCCACGGCTGGTCCTGGGTCCAGGACTGGGTGCGCGAGGGGCGGTTCAGACCCGAGTTCCTGGCGGGCGGGACGGTGACCGGACGCTGGGTGACCAACGGCGGGGGCGGACTCCAGATCCCCAAGGTGATCCGGCGGGCCGTGGTCGCCGACCCCGGCTGGCGGCTCGTCGTCGCCGACGCCGACCAGATGGAACCACGCGTCCTCGCCGCGATCTCCCGCGACCCCGGGCTGATGGAGGTGGCGGGCCGGGAGAGCGACCTGTACCAGTCCGTCTCCGACCGCGCCTTCTCCGGTGACCGCGCCCAGGCCAAACTCGCCGTGCTCGGCGCGGTCTACGGCCAGACCTCCGGCGACGGCCTGAAGAACCTCGCCGCGCTCAGACGCCGCTTCCCCAGGGCGGTGGCGTACGTCGACGACGCGGCCCGGGCCGGCGAGGAGGGCCGGCTCGTCCGCACCTGGCTCGGCCGGACCTGCCCGCCCGCGGCCCGGGCGACGGACGACGGGACGGAGGAGGCCGGCATCCCCGTCGCCGACGACGACCACCCCGACACCGCCGCCCCCTGGGTGCCCGGCTACGCCTCCACCAACGCCCGCGCCCGCGGCCGCTTCGCCCGCAACTTCGTCGTCCAGGGCAGCGCCGCCGACTGGGCCCTGCTCCTGCTCGCCGCGCTGCGCAAGACCTGCGCGGACCTCGCGGCCGAGCTGGTCTTCTTCCAGCACGACGAGGTGATCGTGCACTGCCCCGAGGAGGAGACGGAGGCGGTCGTGGCGGCGATCCAGGAGGCCGCGGCCCTGGCCGGCCGGCTGACCTTCGGCGAGACCCCGGTGCGGTTTCCGTTCACCACGGCGGTGGTGGAGTGCTACGCGGACGCCAAGTGACGCCCCGGCACCGGCCGGTTGATCAGTCGGCAGGGGCCAGCAGTGCGCGGAGTTCCGTGACCACCGTCTGCTCGTCCGTCCCGTCCAGTGCCGCGAGCGCCGAGCGCCACTCCTCGTGCGCCGCCTCAGGCCGCCCCCGCTCCCGCAGCAGCAGCCCACGCTGGTGGCGGGCGAGACCTCCGGTGTAGCGGTCGGCGCGGGCATCGGCCCGGTCCAGCAGCTCGGCGCACTCGTGGGCGGCCCGCCCGGTGCGGCCCAGCAGCCGCAGGGCACGGACCAGCCCGAGCCGGGTCTGGGACTCGCCGTGCCAGTCGCCCTGGCTGCCGAGGATGCGCAGGCTCTCCTCGAAGTGCGGAAGGGCCGCGGCCGGTTCGCCGAGCCGCAGATGGGCGTAGCCGATGTTGCAGTGCGCGGAGTGCCGCACGATGACGGCGCCGATGGCGTCCCCGATGGCGAGCGACCGCCGGTGCTGCTCGATGGCGGCCCGCGCGTCGGTGTGCTCGTAGAGGTTGCCGAGGTGGCTGTGGGTGACGGCCTCGCCGTACGGGTCGTCCAGCTGCCGTGCGTACTCCAGGCTCAGCAGCAGCGCCTCGCCCGCCTCGGTGTGCCGGCCGAGCCCGTCGAGCAGCAGCCCGCGGTTGTTGAGGCAGCGGCGGATCCAGGAGAGGTGGTCCAGCCGCTGCCAGATGTCCAGCGCACGGTCGTTGAGGTCGAGGGCCTCGTTCTGCCGGCCGGTCAGGAAGTGCAGTCCGGCGAGGTCGACCAGCGCGCACGCCTCCGCCGCCCGGTCACCGAGCCGCCGCGCCACGGCGAGGCCGGCCCATCCGAGCACCTCCATCTCGGCGACGCGGCCCCTGCGGTGTGCGTAGGGGAAGATCAGCCGGACGACGGCGGAGACCAGCCCCGCCCGCCGCCGGCACGGGTCGTCCGCGTGCCGCCCGACCAGGGTGACGAGGTTCGCCAGCTCCCTGTCTGCCCATGCGAAGGCCTCCTCACGGCTGTCGAATGGGGCGACGGCGTGGGCGGGCACGTGCCCGTGCGGCGTGCCCGCGGTGGGCCGGCGGCGGTCGTCCTGATCGAGCCCGGGCTCGACGATCGCGACGAGAACGCGCTCGGCGACGGCGGCGTACCACCGCAGGGCCGTCTCGGCGATGTCACCGCCGGCACCCTCACCAGCCGTCTCACCGGCCGTCTCACCGGCCCGTTCCCGCGCGAAGACACGCACCAGGTCGTGCGGCTCGTACCGGCCGTACGCCGTCTCCTCCAGCAGGGCGACGTCCACGAGCCGGTCGAGCGCGGCCTCGGCACGCCGTTCGCCCGTGCCGGTGAGACGGGCCAGCAGCGGGACGCCGTACGTGGGCAGGTCGAGCGCGCCGATACGGCGCAGGGCGAGGGCCGCGTCCCGGTCGGCCTCGCGCTCGGAGGCGGCGAGCGCGTCGTGCGCGACGGCCAGGGACCGGCGGACGCTCAGGTCGTCGTACTCCAGATGATGCAACCGCTCGTCGGCGGCGGCCAGTTGACCGGCGAGGACGTCCGGGGTGAGGGCCTGCCGGGCGGCGAGCCGGGCGGCGACGACCCGCAGGGCCAGCGGGAGCCGGCCGGTGAGGGCGACGAGGGGGTGGCGGGCATCGAGAGTGCCCGGGTCAGAGCCCTGCGGACGGTGCCGGTCGGCCCGGCCCGAGGCCCTGCGCAGGAGTTCGGCGCTCTCCTCGTCCGTCAGCGGGGCGAGCGGGAAGCGGGTCACGCCGTCGAGGGCGGTCAGCGGCGAACGGCCGGTCACGATCACCGCGCACCGGGCACCGCCGGGCAGCAGCGGCCGTACCTGCGCGGCGCTAGCGGCATCGTCCAGCACCAGGAGCGTGCGGGTCGGCGCGAGCAGGGACCGAAGCAATGCCGCTGCCGCGTCCGGTGATTCGGGGATACGGCAGGGCTCGACGCCCAGATCACGCAGCAGGGCGGCGAGCGCCTGGCCGGGGGTGAGGGGAGCCATGCCCGGGGTGGCACCGTGCAGATTGAGGTAGAGCTGCCCCTCGGGGAAACGCTCCGCCAGCTCGTGCGCGACATGCAGCGCGAGCGCGCTCTTGCCGACACCGGCCATGCCGCTGAGGACGGCGGTGGGATGGGGCCCTGGTGCCGTGAGGGCCCGGCGCAGTGAGTCGCGCACTCCGGCCCGCCCCGTGAAATGCGCGGGCGGTGGCGGCAGTTGAGCAGGCGAGGGTGGCGTATCCGGGCCACCGCTCCCCACGGCCCCCCGCAGCACCTCCATATGCGCCTCGCGCACCCCCGGCCCCGGCTCGATGCCGAGCCGGTCGACGAGGCGGGTGCGCAGCCGGTGATGGACGGCCAGGGCCTCGGCGGTGCGGCCGGTGCGGTGCAGGGCGAGCATGAGCTGCCGGTGGTACGCCTCCCGCAGCGGATGCTCGGCGGTCAGCTCCGCCAGCTCCGGCACGAGCCCGTCGAGCCGCGCGCCGCCCAGGGCCAACTCGGCGTCGTGGCGCCACTCCAGGAGCAGCAGCCGTGCCTCGCGCAGCCGCTGCGCGAAGGCGTATCCGCCCACCTCGGACGGCAGCCCGGCGAGGGGTGCGCCCCGCCACAGCGCGAGCGCGGCAGCGCACACGCGGACGACCCGCTCCCAGTCCCGTCCGGCGTGCGCGGCCCGCGCCGCGGCGACCCGGGCGTCGAACAGATGGACGTCCAACTCGCCCTCGTCGACGCGCAGCACATACCCGGACGGCACGGTCCGCAGCCGCTCGGGATCGTCGAGCAACCGCCGCAGCCGGGCCACGTGATTGTGCAGCGAGGCCTGGGCGGAAGCGGGCGGAGCCCCGCCCCACAGCGCGTCCTTGAGCGACTCGGCGGAGACGACCCGCCCGGCGTCGAGCAGCAACGCGGCGAGCAGCACCCGGACCTTGGGGCTCGCGATGCCCCGCGCCTCGCTCCGGCCGCCTCCGCCGCCGTCGCCGTAGAGCCCCGGCGGCCCGAGCAACCCGAACCGCAGCGCACACCGCTCCCCGGAGCCCGCCGCGCTCTCGTCACGGCCCGAGCAGGGAGATGCCGCCATCGCTCCCCGCCTTCCCGTGCCACCGCCCTCGACGAATGTCCGCCCCCTGGCTGACTGTTGGCCATATGTTAGCGATCCGTTGGCGCGACCTGATGTGATCACTACGTCGGATCTGGCCGGGCGGCGTGCGCGTCTCGGCGCGCCACTCGGGGGAGTGTCGCCGCCACGGCCGGTTCCGGGTCCCGGTCGGCGGAGGTGAACGGCCGGGGCCCACTCAACTCCCGCCCCGCCACCGCGGCTCCGGCCGTCAGATGACGGGCGGCCTCCCCAGCCGCGTGAGCCGCCACACCGTGCGCCAGCGCATGGGCCGCCGCTCCCCCGCCGGCTCCCGTACGCCTTCCAGGAATCCGCCGAACCACGCACGCAGCCCCGCGGCGGAACGGTTCCGGGCGAGGGTGAGCAGCACCCACACGCCCAGATGGACGGGGACGAGCGCGACCGGCAGCCGGCGCCGGGCCAGCCAGACCCGGTTGCGGGCGTTCACGCGGTAGTAGATGGCGTGCCGGGCGGGCGAGGTCTTCGGGTGCTGGAGCAGCAGTTCGGGCGCGTAGAGGATGTGCCAGCACGCGTCGGCCGCGCGCCAGGCCAGGTCGGTCTCCTCATGGGCGAAGAAGAACTCGGCGGGCCAGTCGCCGACCTCGTCGAGCATCGCCATCCGCAGCGCGTGCCCGCCACCGAGGAACCCGGTGACGTAACCGCCCCGCAGGGGGTCCGAACCACCCACCCGGGGCACGTGCCGCTGCTGCGTCTCACCGAGTTCGTCGGCGATGCGGAACCCGACGATGCCGAGCCGTTCGTCGGCGGCGTACAGGTCCCGCACACGGCGCAGCACATCGGCGTCGACGAGCAGCCCGTCGTCGTCCAGATCGACGACGACGTCGACGTCACCGAACTCCCGCAGCCGCGCCAGGGCAGCGTTCCGGCCCCCCGGGCACCCCAGGTTCTCGTCGAGCTCCACGGGCGTGACCTCACCGGGCAGCGACAGCCGCCGGGCGAACTCGGGCAGCGGGCAGCCGTTGCCGACGATCACGATCCGCTCGGGCGGCACGTCCTGCTTGGCCACGGAACGGAGCAGCGCGTCGACCTCCTCGGGCCGATTGCCCATCGTCACCACGGCGACGGCGATCCTGGGCGCCCCCATGTCCTCACCTCGTCCCGGTCGGCAGCGGACGGACTGACCGGCGATGCTAACCGTTCACGGTAGGGACCCCTTAAAGACGCCTGCCGGACGGCGGTTCGCCTACGCCGTTCAGCGCAGGCCGCACCCGAGCGGCACCCGACCGGAGCGGGCACAGGATGTCGGGTGCGGCAGGACCCGCGCTGCCTAGCGTGAGAGCACGAAAGGAAGGAGACCGGACGTGCTGGACCGGCTCAACCAGGCGATGGCCCAGATCGAACGGAACCTCGGCGACAGCGTCGACGTGACGGACCTGGCCCGTACGGCGTGCACCTCGGAGTACCACCTGCGTCGCATGTTCTCCGCGCTGGCCGGCATGCCGCTGTCGGAGTACATCCGCCGCCGCCGGCTGACGGTCGCGGGCGCGGAGGTGCTGTCGGGGGACGCGACGCTCCTGGAGATCGCGATCCGCTACGGCTACGGCTCCGGCGAGGCGTTCGCGCGGGCGTTCCGCACGATGCACGGCGTGGGCCCGGGCGAGGCCCGGCGTACCGGCGCCGCGCTCGTCTCCCAGCCCCGGTTGGCCTTCCGCCTCACCGTCGAAGGGAACAGCAGCATGCACTACCGAGTGGTGGACCGTCCGGCCTTCACCGTCACCGGCTTCAAGGCCCGGATCCCCCTGGTCCACTCAGGCCCCAACGAGTCGCTCATCGACTTCGTCCGGGGCCTCGACAAGCAGGCCCTGGAACACCTGAAGAAACTCTCCGACCAGGACCCCCAGGGCATCGTCGCGGTCTGCGACGACCTGGACCCGAGCCGCGCGGAGGGCACGGAACTCGACTACTACCACGCCGTGATCACCACATCCCCGACCCCGACCTCAGCCCCGGAGGGCACCACCGCCCTCCCCGTCCCGCCCGGCACCTGGGCCGTCTTCACCACCTCCGGCCCGGCCCCCCAGGCCATCCAGCACCTCTGGCGAGACGTCTTCACCGAGTGGTTCCCGTCCAACCCGTACCGCAGCCGCCCCGGCCCGGAGATCCTCCGCACCCACCTGTCCCCCGACGGCCGGGAGGCTGACGCCGAACTGTGGCTCCCGGTGGAGCGCGAAGCCTCCCCCTGACACGAACCCAGTGGAGCCGCCTTCGGGATTCGCTACCACAGTGCAACCTCGATGCGACGCTCAAACCCAGGCGAATCGGTGACAACAAAAACAAGATCGCCGCTCTGCGGGCGCAGATTGGCCTCTTTACTCACAGCCTTTGTACGGCGACCATCCCGGTAGGTCAGGATCAGTTCAACCTGCGCATGCCACTGCCACATCCCCTCCCGCATTGCTTGGGGCGTCACACTGATCAACGACTCGACAAAGCGCCGATACTTTCCCCGGATCGGCAGATATGACGACAGGACCTGTGGGTCGAACCAATCTGCGGGCACGGCCCCGAATACGGCGTCAACCTTCTCCAACGAGGTGATCCGCAGTACGGCAGCATTCGGGTCGGTCTCCACCGTGGGACCAGAGGGCACCAGGTGGCACTCATAGCCAGAAGTTCCAGGCTGCCATTCGACGACCTTCCACGGATTGTTCTTTGCACCGTCCGGCCCCAGCCCCATGTGTCGCCAACCCGGCCGGTACCCATGGCCGATGTCCGGTATTCCCTTGCCTGCTTGGCCTACAGAATCAGCAAGACCACCAGCACCAAGATCGTGATGAACAGCATCGCCACCCCCGCGCAGCTCCACGCCATCCGTCGGAGGAGTCGCTCGGTGTCCGTCCCCTGTGAGGTCTGCTCGTCTGTCCGGGGTTTCGGGGTGGCGGTCACCGGTGTCGGCGCCGCCGGCCCTTTTCCCCGCCCCACCTCTCCTCCCGGCGAGGAGGACACCGGAGGGGATCCAGGGCGAGCAGGAACTGGGGGGCGCCGGCCGGGGCGTACGAGCAGGGTCACCGCGGCGTCCGGCCAGGCCGCGCGGAGCCTGGTCACGGAGCTGGAATCCGCGAAATCGTTCTTCGCATCCGATTCGTAGACCAGGTTGCCCAGGACTGCGATGCCTTCCTCACTTCCAGAAAGCAGGCGTGACACTCTCTCCAGGAAACCGCGCCGGTCCTTCGCGTGTTCGTGCACGCCCCACCACACCTCAGAAAGGACTCCCTTGGGCTGTGTGCAGGCCGAGGGGGACGGGTTCAGGTCCAGGTTCTCCACCGCTGCGTCGAATCGTTGCCTCGTCTCTCCGCGGTGGTTCGGGGTGTGCTTCCCTCGCAGACGGCTGATTGCCTCATCGGGGAACTCATGACAGAGCGCGTCGGCAAGGCGCGAGGTGCCCTTCGCGCCCGGCACTTCTTCCAGCCACAGGGCGAGCAAGGGAAGTACGACGGCTGTCACGGTTGGTTGGCCGCAAACACCGTTGAGGGCGAGTTGGAACTCGCGCCGGCGTCCCCGGGCGTCCTGCCGTCCCGAGGGGATCGGGGACAGGTACACCGACCAGTCGCCGGAGCGGGCCTGCACGCAGAGCCCCTGCCTGTTCCAGTTCACCAGACCCGCGAGGTCGAGCCACCACTCCCTGTCCGGCTCGCCGCCGAGGAAGTCGTACTCCTCATTCAGGCCCTCGCCGCGCATCTTGATGTGCACGTCCATGGGCCCTCCACTGCGCCGCTGCCCGCTCACAGACGCCGAACCCGATCGCTGTATCCGCGCTTGGCCAGGTCGTCGATGACCGACTGCAGGTTGTGGAGGGCTTCCAGAGATTGCAGACGCTCACGGCCGACCTGGTCGGCGACGTGCTGGTCACGGACGGACTGGCTCAGACCGACTCCGCGCAACCACCTGAGGAGGGGAAACGGCCCGTTCGGCTCGGTCAGCCTGATGAGTTCGGACTGGCCGATCCATCCGGCGACGACGTTGTCCGCAGCGCGGAAGAAGTTGCCCACAAGGCCACGGTCCCGGTCCGCATAGGACTGGACGGATCGATGTTGCTCGGTGAGTGCCCGCCCATGGTTCTGCTCGGCCTTCTGGCGGGCCTCGGCAAGCGTGCGGCAGAGGGCGATGAGGAGGTCGTCGACCCCGCGAATATCGCGTTTGCCGTCGTTGACGATGCGGAAATGGGATTCGCACCGCACCCCGGTGTCAGGGTCGGGCGGCCACGTGACATAGGTGCGGTCCACGCAGCCAAGGGTGTCGATGGGCGTGTAGAGCATGCCGACGTGCGGGGCCTCCATGCGCACCGCCTTGATGCAGTCGGCATAGGTGGTGCGAAACCGCTCGTAGAGCTCGGCCGAGCGATCAGCGCCGCGAACATGGTGGCCGTCATCCTGGCGGCGGACGTACGTCTCACACTTGACCGGCACGAAAACCACCAGGGCCGGCGAGTCCGGCGCGGCCGCGCGTCCCCTGGCCCACATGCGCAGCACCTGCATGGTGTCGTGCAGGCGCAGCATCAGAGGTACGGCCCTGTTCTGGCGCGGTGTGACGGCTTCCATGAGCGGAGGCGCCTCGACCGGCACCAGCATCACGGAGCTGCGCAGCATGAAGTCCTGCAGCGGCTCCCAGGCCTGCTTGACGTAGGTGCTCTCGCCGCGCATCTTGGGGTCCAGCCAGCCGCCCGGATAGTCCTTGAGGTGCAGGGCGATGCCGCCGTCGGGCAGACCCGGGTCGAGCCGCAGACGGAAGTCCACGACGGACACGTTCGATGCGAGCGACTCGCTCACGAACTGGCCGCGTTGGACCACGCCGGCCAGCGCATGAGCGTGATCCGCCATCAGGCCCGCGGTCGGCTCGTCGTCCGCGACGATCGTGACACCGCTTCCCGCCAGCATGTCCTGACCGGCGAGGAACACGGCACTGATCAAGGAGGTCTTGCCGACGCCGCTCGGGCCGACAAGGCCGATTTCGAAGGCGACCTTGTCGCTGCTCATACGCCGTCACCCCCTTGCCGGGCTCGCCGGGCAAGACCTTCGCTGACCCTGCGCGCGATTTCGGCCAGATCCTGCGCCTGCTTCGTGGCGGCATCCAACTGGCGGAAGTCATCGGGCCACAGGACATCGCGGTTGCTGCGGGCCAGCCGCAAGAACTCCCGCCGCGAGTCGCCCGAGAGAATCAACTCGTCCTCGAACTGCTTCACCGCCGCGTAGAGCACCAGAGCGGGCAGCACGGCTTCGCGCTGGAGGGCGACCATGGTCTCGAAGGCCGCCTTGTGAATCCGTTCGCGGAGTTGCTGTTCGAGCAGTTCGACTCCGGTCTCGTCCGCCGACACCAGGAGTGCCACCCTGGGCCGGCCGGTGTCCGGATCGACGCCCTCGAAGTTGAACCCGTCCAGTTCCTCACGCACACGAGGATGGAGATGCGTCCGATAGTCCAGCCGGGTCTGCAACAGATCGTGCACGGCGTCCGCCAACACGGGACACGACGACCTACGCAGACGAGCTTCCAGATTGCGCAACGCCTGCTCTCCGTGCTCCCCCTCCACCAGGGGCTCGCAGGCACCGCGGAAGGCAGCGGCGATCTGGTCCCAGATGCGCGCCAGTTGCTCGTGGAAAAAGCCGTCGAGTGCCCGGAACCGTCGAGTGACTTCGACTCGGACCCGGTGCATTTCCTCGACGATGAACGGAGAGGCGGCATGTTCGGTGGGCATGCTGAGCTGTGCCTCTTCTTGCCAGCGGGCCGTGCCGAGTCCGAAGCCGTCCTCCGCCCACTCGCGCACCTCGTTGAATACGGCCTCCACCGCGTCGGTGTACCGTTCGTCCACACCGTCCCGGTGGGCGGCGCGCCACAGCTCTTCGACCACTTCGCGTAGGCCCTGGTCCACTTTCCAGCGCAGCTCGGACGCCCGCCGCTGGAGCAGTTCCGGGGCCTTGTGCGCCAGTTCGGCGGGGTCGGCCTGCTCGGCAACCAGCAAGGGCAGCGTTTCGTCGATCCGGCGGGCGGTGGCCCCGGCCCTCGCCATCACCCCGGCGAACACCTCGTCGTCCATCTTCGGCAAAGTTCGCGACAGCGTGTCCAGCAGCGGGATGAGCAGGGTCTGGTTCACGGCATCGGGGTCGACGGCGTTCGTCTCCAGAACCTCGTAGAACCCGCCGTCGGTACCGGCGTTCACCTGAGAGTGCAGATGGTTCCGCAGCACGTCGATCCGACCGGGGGCCTCCCCGCCGTGGTTGATCACGAAGTAGACGTAGTCACCCGGGGTCCGTACATGGCCCCTGGCCTTGTCCAAGAGCTTGAGCGCCTTGTCATCGGAATCGCCGTAATAGGCCGCAGTGGAGCTCGGACGTACGACAAGCAGTACGGCGTCCACGTCATGCCGCAGATTGCGCACATGTCGCTCGTCGGCATCTGCCACCACCTCCCCGAGACCCGGCAGGTCGACGATGACCAGACGCGCGACGTCGCTGTGCGGAAAGGAGCTTTCGATCACTGCCTCGCGCACGGCCAAGTGGGGCCGGTACGTCGTACCGGCCACAACGTCTTCGCTCGTCGGGTAGGCGATGTAGGGTCTCAGCCCTTCCAGACCGCGCTCCACCTCCTTGCCGGTAAGCAGGTCGGCGTACGAATCGAGCGACTCTTGCATGCCCAGCAGGGTCACCAGCTTGGCGTTGTTGCTGTGCTCAGCGGGAGTGTCGCGATCCGGCTTGGGGTAGGCCCAGCCGCGGAAGTCCGCCAGTGTGCGCGGTATGCCGTCCAGGGCCAGATCCCGGTGGTAGGGGGCGATGACGTCGGCGAGGAAGGACTCGACGCTGTGCATGTGCAACACAGCGCGCTGTCGATCGCTCTGCATGATTCGACTGCGCACGGCGGTTACCGGTACGTCCGGTCCGGTCGGTATCTGGTCGTCCGTCAGCCCTGAAACGCTCTGCAGGAGTGTGCTCTTCCCGACCCTGGCCTTGCCGCTCACACCGATATTGATCGTGGGTCGGGCAAAACGACTGCGCGCCGCCCGCAGATCTTCCAGCGTTGCCGACACGTCGCTCCTCAGCCGATCCAGAACGACAGCGTGATCTGTTATGGCGCCTGCGGCATGGTCTGCGGCGAGGCCGACGACCTGGTGATCCACTGGTTCATCGAGCGACTGCGCGAGCCTGGCGAGGCCCGCTTCGGCCTCTGACCATTCGGCAATCTCAGCATCGATTTCTCCCAGTCGGCCGCGCCGTGCGGCCACAAGCGCTTCGACGCGACCCGAGACTTCCCCCACTGCTCCCCCTCGTGGCGTACCAGCCGTGCGCAAGGTACTGAGTGCAAGACAGCCGCCATCACCCTGTCCGCGCCTGCAACTGCCCCCCGAAGCACCATGAAAAAGCGCGCCGAGCCCACGTGACCTCGACGCGTTGCGTCGGCCCATTCTCCAATGTCCAGGCCTCCACGTACCCGAACCAATACGATTTTCCGCGCCCATTGGGAGCGCGCCGCTTATGGGAGCGCCCCCCTTGCGCGCCCTTGAGCGCCAGGAGCCGCGCGCTCCTCGGACAACTAGGGGGACGGGCTGTCCGAACCGCTGGAGGAGCATGCACCAGCTCTTCGACACCTGTGTGCTCCAGGCCCGCCACAGAACCACTCCACCCAAATAACAAAAGTTTTGTTAACGTTGCTCCATGGCCACCGCTCCCGAACCCGCTCCCGGCGAAGGCCCTGTCCGCCCGGTCTCCGTCTCCCTCCACGAAGGCACCATCGCCGCCCTCAAGGCACGCACCGGCAAGCGCGGCATGTCCGCCTACGTCGAAACCCTCATCCAGCGCCAGCTGGAGCGCGACCGTCTGCGCGAACTCATCGAAGACGCGGAAGCCGAACACGGCTCCGTCGACCAGGCAGCAGTCGATGCCAAGCGAGCCGTCCTGCGTGGTGACACCGAGGGCTCAGCGGACGCCGCGTGAGCGGCACCCTCGTCCTGGACTGTGAGGGCCTGTCCAAACTCGTACGCCGCTCACCCGAGCTCACCGAGTGGCTGGCTGCGGCCGAGGCAGAGGACGTCCGCGTCATTACCGGCTCCGTCACGCTCGTCGAAGCCCGCGACCCCAAGATCAACCAGGCCCGCTTCGACTACGTCGTCTCGCGCGTCAACATCGTCCCGCCCACCGAAGCCATCGCCCGCCACGCGAGCAAGCTGCTCGCGGCAGCCGGCCTGCACGGCCACAAGTACGCCCTCGACGCCCTCGTGGCCGCCACCGCACTCGCCTCCCCCGCCCCCGTGACCGTCCTGACGTCAGACCCCGAGGACCTCCACATGCTGTGCGGCCCCGGCGTCCACCTCATCAAGATCTGACGCGGTGCGATGCCGGGCCGATCTGAACAGGAGCGTGCTCAGCGCTTCGCAAGACAGTCGGTCTCCGCCTCACCCATGCCGTACGAAACAGCACAAGCAACAAGAAACCCCAGGCCGGATTTCATCCGACCTGGGGTTCCAGTGGAGCCGCCTTCGGGATTCGAACCCGAGACCTACGCATTACGAGTGCGTTGCTCTGGCCATCTGAGCTAAGGCGGCGCGCTGTCCGCACTATGGTGCGATCAGCAACGACGGTAAGTCTACACAGTTTCGAAGGGTGCTCCGTACCGGCCCCGGAGGCGGGCCCTCCGGGGCCGGGGGCTGCGGTTATGAGCAGCGCTTTCCGTCCTTGGGCGGGGTGCCGCGGAGGAGGTAGGCGTTGATCGTGCGGTCGATGCAGGCGCTGCCGCGGCCGTAGGCCGTGTGGCCGTCGCCCTCGTAGGTGAGGAGGCGGGCCGAGGAGAGCTGGCCGGCCAGGGCCTGGGCCCAGCGGTAGGGGGTCGCCGGGTCGCGGGTGGTGCCGACGACCACGATGGGGGCCGCGCCCTTCGCCTCGATGCGGCGCGGCTCGCCCGTGGCGTGCACCGGCCAGTACGCGCAGTTCAGCGAGGCCCAGGCGAGGCCCTCGCCGAAGACGGGGGACGCCTTCTCGAAGTCCGGCAGCGCCCTGCGCACCTGGTCGGGGGTGTCGAAGGCGGGCGGCAGGTCCAGGCAGTTCACCGCCGCGTTGGCGAACATCAGGTTGCCGTAGGCGCCGTCGGCGTCCCGCTCGTAGTAGCCGTCGGACAGGACGAGGAGTCCGGCGCCGTCGTCCTCCTTCATCGCGGACGTCAGTGCCTCGCGCAGCTGCGGCCAGGCGCCCTCGTCGTACATGGCCGCGATCACACCGGTCGTGGCGAGCGACTCGGTGAGGCGGCGGCCGTCGGGGTCGCCGGTGGGGACGGGCTGGTCGTCCAGTTCCTCGAAGAACGCCTTCAGGTTCTTGCCCACCTGCTCGGGCGAGGTGCCCGCGCCGCCCAGCGGGCAGTCGGTCTGCCGTACGCAGTCCCGCGCGAACGACCGGAACGCCGTGTCGAAGCCCGCCGTCTGTTCCAGGTTCAGCCGCCGCGCGGGCAGCGACGGGTCCATCGCGCCGTCCAGCACCAGCCGACCCGCCCGGTGCGGGAAGAGCCCGGCGTACGTCGCCCCGAGGAACGTCCCGTAGGAGGCGCCGACGTAGTTCAGCTTCTTGTCGCCGAGCGCCGCCCGCACGATGTCCATGTCCCGGGCCGCCTCCACCGTGGACACATGGCGCAGCAGCCTGGGCGCGTCCGCGCCGCAGCCCTCGGCGAACGTCCGGTACGCCGCGACCAGCCCGTCGCCCTCCTTCCCGTCGTCGGGCGTGATGTCCGTCTGCGTGTACCTGTCCATGTCGGGCCCGTCCAGGCACTCGACGGGCTCGCTGCGGGCCACGCCGCGCGGGTCGACCGCCACCATGTCGTAGCGGGCACGGACCTCGGCCGGATAACCGATGCCGGCGTACGACTCCATGTAGCCGATCGCCGAACCGCCCGGCCCGCCCGGGTTCACGAGCAGCGAGCCCAGCCGGTCGCCCGTGGCCTTCTTGCGGGCGACGGCGAGCCGGACGTCACCGGCGGACGGCTCGGCGTAGTCCAGCGGCGCCTTGATGGTGGCGCACTCGAAGCCGGGGACCCCGCAGCCCCGCCAGGCCGGCTTCTGCGCGTAGTACGACGTGAGCGCCGCGGGGACGGACTTCGGCAGCGCGGCCAGTGTCGCCGGCTCCGCCGCCGCCGAGGCCGCGGAGGTCGTCGGGCTGCCCGAGGAGCAGGCGGAGACGAGCAGCGCGGCCGTGGCGAGGAGGCCGACAGCGGTCCTGGCTCCGCCACGGGCCTTGCGGTGGGCGCCGCCGGAGCCCGCGCGGCGGGGAGCGGGGGTGGAGGCGGAGCGGGGGGTACGCCTTGTGTACATCCAGCGAGCGTAACTCTGCGCGACGGAATGAGTGCCGTGCGTGCGTGTCGTGCCTCGTACGAGTTACAACGTCAATCCCCCATGTTCCTCCGATGTTCCTCCGAGTCCCCCGCGTCCCCCGGCCGCACCGGGTGTCAGCCCGCTCTGAGCGCCATCGTCATCGCCTCGACCGCGAGCAGCGGCGCCACGTTGCGGTCGAGCGCGTCGCGGCAGCCGGCGATCGCCTCGATGCGGCGGAGCGTGGACTCCGGGGAGCTGCCGCGGGCCAGGCGCTCCAGGGCGTCCTCGGCGTCCGCGTTGGCGATGGCCACGCGGGAGCCGAGCTGGAGGGCGAGGACGTCGCGGTAGAAGGCCGTGAGGTCGGTCAGGGCGAGGTCGAGGCTGTCGCGCTGCGTGCGCGTTCTGCGGCGCTTCTGCTTGTCCTCGAGGTCCTTGATCACACCGGCCGTGCCGCGCGGCATCCGGCCGCCCTGGGCCGCGCCGAGAGCGGCCTTCAGCTCCTCGGTCTCCTTGGTGTCCATCTCCTCGGCGAGCTGCTTGGCGTCCTCGGCGGCCGCGTCGACCAGTTCCTGGGCGGCCTTGAGCGCGCCGCCGACCTCCTCCACGCGCAGCGGCATCCTCAGCACGGCGGCACGGCGTTCGCGCGCGGCCGGGTCGGTGGCCAGGCGGCGGGCCCGGTCGACGTGGCCCTGGGTCGCGCGGGCCGCCGCCGCGGCGGCGTTCGGCTCGATGCCCTCGCGTCGTACGAGCATGTCGGCGACGGCGTCGACCGACGGCGTGCTCAGGTTCAGGTGGCGGCAGCGGGAGCGGATGGTCGGCAGGACGTCCTCGATGGAGGGGGCGCACAGCAGCCAGACCGTGCGGGGGGCGGGCTCCTCCACGGCCTTGAGGACGGCGTTGGCCGACTTCTCGTTCAGCCGCTCGGCGTCCTCGACGAGGATGATCTGCCAGCGGCCGGTCGCCGGCGAGGTGAACGACTTGCGGACGGTGTCGCGCATGTCGTCGGCGAGGATCTGTGTGCCGACCGCGGCCACGGTGGTGACGTCGGCGTGCGTGCCCACCAGTGCCGTGTGACATCCGTCGCAGAAACCGCAGCCCGGGGAGCCGCCGAGGGCCCGGTCGGGGCTGACGCACTGCAGCGCCGCCGCGAAGGCCCGCGCCGCCTGGTTCCGCCCGGCTCCGGGCGGGCCCGTGAACAGCCACGCGTGGGTCATCTTCGACGCCTCGGGCGGAGGGGTGTCGGCCGCGGCCGCGGTGACCAGGGCGTCGGCGTCCCTGGCGGCAGCGTCCAGCTGCGCGCTCACCCTCTCCTGCCCGACGAGGTCGTCCCACACGGTCATGGGTCACGCCGCCCTTCCGTCACGTCCGCGGGTGCGGACCGTACTGCCGCTGCGAGGTCCATTGTGGGGGCGACCACTGACAATCCGGCCCCGGCCCTCAGAGGGCCGGGGCCGGGTGGTCTTGCGGTACTGCCTGCCGGGCGGGGCCTCAGCGGCCCCGGCCCCTCCCACGGCGCCCGCGGCCCTCGTCCTGCTCGTCCTCGTGCGGTCCGAGCAGCTCGTCCGCCAGTGAGGGCAGGTCGTCCAGCGGTGTCTCCTCGGCCCAGTCGGACCGGCGGCGGCGCGGCCCGCCCTCGGCGTCGACCTGGGGCATCTCGCGCGTACGGTCCTCGGTCCCGTCGGGGCGGGCGGCCGGGGAGTCGTCGCGGAAGTACCCGGGCGGCACCCGGTCCGCCGGTCCGTCGCCGCGTACGGGAGGCAGTACGGCCGTCTCGTCCCCTGCCCAGGAAGGCGTGTCCTCGGTCCCGGGGCGAACCGCGGGCAGCACCTCGGTCTCGTCCCCGGCCCGGGGGGAGACCGGCGGCAGCACCTCGGTCTCCTCGCCCGCCCTCGGCGGCACCGGCGGCTTCGGCAGCTCGGCCGTCACCTCGGCGTCGTCCCGCACCCGGCGCAGCACGGTCGTCTCGTCCACGGAGCCGGAACCGGAACCGGAGCCCGAGCCCGATCCCGAGCCGGAGCCAGCATCAGAGCCCGAGCCGCCCGGGGCGTTCTCCGGTGTCACCACGGGCGTCGGCACGGTCGCCGCGTCCTGACCGGCCGGCGCACGGGAAGCGCCCTGCGGAGCGGAACCCTGGCCAGAGCCCTGGGGAGAGCCCTGGGGAGAGCTCTTCGGCCCCGCCTCCGCCGCCGCGGCAGCCGCCTCCGCCAGGCGTCGCGCCTCCTCGGCGCGCAGCAGCGCGTCCTCGGCCTTGCGCTGCTTCTCCAGACGGGCTGCCTCGGCCTCGGCTCGCAGCCGGGCCTCCTCCTCGGCCTGCTTGCGGCGCCGGTCCTCCTCGGCCTTGCGGCGAGCCTCTTCCTCGGCCCGGGCCTTCTCCTCCGCGAGGAGCCTCGCCCGCTCCTCCTCGGCCTTCTTCTGCGCTTCCTCGGCCCGGCGCCGGGCCTCCTCCGCCTGCCGTTCGGCCTCGCGCCGCTGCGCCTCCTCGAGCTCGCGCCGCTTGCGCTCCTCCTCCTCGGCACGCAGCCGGGCCAGCTGCTCCTGGCGCTCGCGCTCCAGGCGCTCCTCCTCGGCCTTGCGGGCGGCCTCTTCCTCGGCCTTGCGGCGGGCCTCCTCCTCGGCCTTCTTCCGCGCCTCCTCCTGGGCCTTGATCTCGGCTTCGGACAGCGGCAGCACCTGGTCGAGCCGGTGCCGGATGACGGTCGTGACGGACTCGGGCTCCTGGCCGGCGTCCACCACCAGGTACCGCCCGGCGTCGGCGGCGGCCAGGGTCAGGAAACCGGACCGCACGCGCGTGTGGAACTCGGCGGGCTCCGACTCCAGCCGGTCGGGCGCCTCGGTGAACCGCTCGCGCGCGGTCTCCGGCGCGACGTCCAGCAGGACGGTCAGATGCGGCACGAGCCCGTTCGTGGCCCAGCGGTTGATCCGGGCGATCTCCGTCGGCGACAGGTCGCGGCCCGCTCCCTGGTAGGCCACGGACGAGTCGATGTACCGGTCGGAGATGACGACCGCGCCGCGCTCCAGGGCGGGCCGTACGACGGTGTCGATGTGCTCGGCCCGGTCGGCCGCGTACAGCAGTGCCTCCGCGCGGTGCGACAGGCCCTCGCTGGACACGTCCAGCAGGATCGACCGCAGCCGCTTGCCCACCGGCGTCGCCCCCGGCTCGCGCGTCAGCACGACCTCGTGGCCCTTGCCGCGGATCCACTCGGCGAGCGCCTCGGCCTGCGTGGACTTGCCGGCTCCGTCGCCGCCCTCCAGGGCGATGAAGAAGCCGGTGCTCGCGGGCGCCTGATCCGGGTCGTCACCGCGGAGCAGCGCGTCGCGCAGGTCCTGCCGCAGCGGCACGCCGGAGCGGTCGTCGACCTTGGCCAGCACCAGCGCGGCGACCGGCAGCAGCAGGGCGCCGGCGAGCATCAGCGTGAAGGCCGCGCCGCCGTGCGCGAAGACGAACTTGCCGCTCTCCAGCCGGTGCGGCCCGATCGCCGCCGCCACCAGCGGGGCGATCACCGCGCCGAGGGCCACGCAGACCCGGACGACCGCGTGCAGGTGCTCGGTCGTACGGGAGCGCCGGAACTCCTCGGTCTCCTGGTCGAGCAGCGTGTGCCCGATGTTGGCGGAGATGCCCGCGCCGACACCGGCCAGGGCGAGGATCAGCAGCACGGTGGTGACGTCCGGGACCAGCCCGGCGGCCAGCAGGGCGACACCGGTGAAGGCGATCACCAGCGCGAGCAGCCGGCGGCGCGACAGGGCGGGCAGCAGGGCGGGCGCCGTACGGATGCCGACGACGACACCGCCGGTCAGCGCACCCACGAACAGGCCGTACAGCACCGGGCCGCCGCCCAGGTCCTTGGCGTGCAGCACGGCGACGGCGACGGCGGCGGACACCGCGGCGGCGACGGCCGCGCAGGCCAGCACCAGCAGCGGCATCGCGCCGGTGCGGCCCTTGTCGGCGCCGGCGGTGGTCTTCGGACGGCGCAGCCCCTCGAGCGGCGACCGCGCGCGCGGGGTGCGCGTGGCGGGCAGCTCCAGGAAGGTCAGCACGGACAGGGACGCGGCGAACAGCCCGGCCGCGACGTACGAGGCGAGGGCCGCCTGGTGCTGGCCGAACCAGTCGATGCCGACGCCCAGCAGGTTGTTGAAGAGGGCCGCGACGACGAGCACGACGGCCGCGAGCGGGATCGCGACGAATCCGGTGCGCAGCGAGAGCCGGCGCAGGGCGTCGAGGTGGTCGGGCAGCGGCCGGACCGTCGCGCCTTCCGGCGGCGGTGCGGGCAGCAGCGCGGGGGCGGCGCTCTCGCGGCACACCGTCCAGAGGCGCTCGGCGACTCCGGTCACGAAGGCCGTGACGAGGAGCATGGCCAGCGCGTCCTCGGGCATCCAGTCGATCCACAGCGGCGCGACGATGAGCAGCGCGGCGCGCAGCCCGTCCGCGCCGACCATGGTCCAGCGGCGGTCGAGCGGGCCGTCCTGCGAGGTGAGCGCGGTGAGCGGACCGAGGAGCACCGCGCCGAAGAGGAGCGTCGCGAGGATGCGCACCCCGAAAACGGTCGCCACTGCGAACGCCACGCCTCGGTAGCCGCCCCCGAACGCACCCTCGGCGACAGCCGCCTGGAGGGTGAGCAGGACCAGCACGAGAAGGGCCAGGGTGTCGCCCACACCGCCCACGAGCTGTGCGCTCCAGAGCCGCTTCAACTGCGGACGGCGCAGCAGGGCGCGGACGGCGCGCTCGCGGGAGTCCGCGACCAGGGCATCGTCGGGGGCCGGTGGGGAGGCCGTGGGGTGCTCGGCTCGCGTCATGCATTCAGCCTATCGGCAGCCACCGACACCCTGGAGGGCCCGGTCTGGCATGCGAACGCCCCGGCACAAAAAGTGTGCCGGGGCGTTCGCTTTCCGAACCCTGGGCGAAGACCCGGACCTCGATGGTCCGGATCCCGAACAGTCCTGAAGGGGCCTCAGTCCTCCGCCGGCTTCGAGGCGGTGGCCGTCTTGGCCGTCGTCTTCTTCGCCGTGGTGGTCTTCTTGGCCGTCGTCTTCTTCGCGGTCGTGGTCTTCTTCGCCGCGGTCTTCTTGGCCGCCGTCTTCTTCGCCGGGGCCTTCTTGGCCGCCTTCTTGGCGGTCTTCTTCGCCGGCCCCTTCGCGCGCTTCTCCGCGAGCAGCTCGAAGCCGCGCTCCTGGGTGATCGTCTCGACGCTGTCGCCGGAGCGCAGGGTCGCGTTGGTCTCGCCGTCGGTGACATACGGCCCGAAGCGGCCGTCCTTCACAACGACCGGCTTGCCGCTGACCGGGTCCTCGCCCAGCTCCTTCAGCGGCGGCTTGGCGGCCGCCCGGCCCCGCTGCTTGGGCTGGGCATAGATCGCCAGCGCCTCTTCCAGCGTGATCGTGAAGAGCTGCTCCTCGGCCTGGAGCGAGCGCGAGTCCGTGCCCTTCTTCAGATACGGGCCGTAGCGGCCGTTCTGCGCGGTGATCTCCTGGCCCTCGGCGTCGGCGCCGACGACACGCGGCAGCGACATCAGCTTCAGGGCGTCGTCGAGCGTCACCGTGTCCAGGGACATCGTCTTGAAGAGGGAGGCCGTACGCGGCTTGACCGCGTTCTTGCCCGTCTTCGGGGTGCCCTCGGGGAGGATCTCCGTCACGTAGGGGCCGTAGCGGCCGTCCTTGGCGACGATGGTGTGGCCGGTGGCCGGGTCGGGGCCCAGTTCGTAGTCGCCGCTCGGCTTGGCGAGCAGTTCCTCGGCGAGGTCGACGGAGAGCTCGTCCGGCGCCAGGTCGTCCGGGATGTCGGCGCGCTGGTGCTGCTCGGTGTCCTTCTCGCCGCGCTCGATGTACGGCCCGTAGCGGCCGACCCGCAGCACGATGTCGTTGCCCACGGGGAACGACGACACCTCGCGCGCGTCGATCGCGCCCAGGTCGGTCACCAGCTCCTTGAGGCCGCCGAGGTGGTCACCGTCGCCGTTGCCGGCGTCGGCGGCACCGCCCTCGACCCCCGCGGCGGAGCCGCTGTCGGATGCCGTCTCACCGAAGTAGAACCGCTTCAGCCACGGCACGGCACGCGCCTCACCGCGGGCGATGCGGTCGAGGTCGTCCTCCATCTTGGCGGTGAAGCCGTAGTCGACGAGCCGACCGAAGTGCTTCTCCAGGAGGTTGACCACGGCGAAGGACAGGAAGGACGGGACGAGTGCCGTGCCCTTCTTGAACACGTACCCGCGGTCGAGGATCGTGCCGATGATCGACGCGTACGTCGACGGGCGGCCGATCTCGCGCTCTTCCAGCTCCTTGACCAGGGAGGCCTCGGTGTAGCGGGCCGGGGGCTTGGTGGCGTGCCCGTCGACCGTGATCTCCGCGGCGCTCAGGGCGTCGCCCTGGGAGACCTGGGGCAGCCGGCGCTCGCGGTCGTCGAGCTCGGCGTTCGGGTCGTCGGCGCCTTCGACGTAGGCCTTCAGGAAGCCGTGGAAGGTGATCGTCTTGCCGGACGCGCTGAACTCGACGTCCCGGCCGTCGGACGCCGCGCCGCCGATCTTCACCGTGACGCTGTTGCCGGTCGCGTCCTTCATCTGGGAGGCGACGGTCCGCTTCCAGATCAGCTCGTAGAGCTTGAACTGGTCGCCGGTCAGTCCGGTCTCGGCGGGGGTGCGGAAACGATCACCCGAGGGGCGGATCGCCTCGTGCGCCTCCTGCGCGTTCTTGACCTTCCCCGCGTACGTCCTCGGCTGCGGCGGCAGGTAGTCGCCGCCGTACAGCTGCGTGACCTGGGCACGGGCGGCGGCGACCGCCGTGTCGCTCAGGGTCGTGGAGTCCGTACGCATGTACGTGATGTAGCCGTTCTCGTACAGCTTCTGCGCGACCTGCATGGTGGCCTTCGCACCGAAGCCGAGCTTGCGGCTGGCCTCCTGCTGCATCGTCGTCGTACGGAACGGGGCGTACGGCGAGCGGCGGTAGGGCTTGGACTCGACGGAGCGGACGGCGAACCGGGTCTGCTCCAGGGCGGCGGCCAGGGCGCGGGCGTTCGCCTCGTCGAGGTGGAGGGTGTTCGCGCTCTTCAGTTGTCCCAGGGAGTCGAAGTCGCGGCCCTGCGCGACCCGCCTGCCGTCGACGGACTGCAGGCGCGCGACCAGGGACGACGGGTCCGACGAGTCACCGGCGCGGCCGGTCGCGAAGGTGCCCGTCAGGTCCCAGTACTCAGCGGAACGGAAGGCGATGCGCTCGCGTTCCCGCTCGACGACGAGTCGCGTGGCGACCGACTGGACACGGCCCGCGGACAGCCGCGGCATGACCTTCTTCCACAGGACCGGCGAGACCTCGTAGCCGTAGAGGCGGTCGAGGATGCGGCGGGTCTCCTGGGCGTCGACGAGCTTCTGGTTGAGCTGGCGCGGGTTGGCCACGGCGGCCTGGATCGCGGCCTTGGTGATCTCGTGGAAGACCATCCGCTTGACCGGGACCTTGGGCTTCAGGACCTCCTGGAGGTGCCAGGCGATGGCCTCGCCCTCGCGGTCCTCATCGGTGGCGAGGAAGAGTTCGTCGGACTCCTTCAGCAGGTCCTTGAGCTTCTTGACCTGTGCCTTCTTGTCGGCGTTGACCACATAGATCGGCTGGAAGTCGTGTTCGACGTCCACACCGAGGCGGCGGACCTCGCCGGTGTACTTCTCGGGCACCTCGGCGGCGCCGTTGGGAAGGTCGCGGATGTGCCCGACGCTCGCCTCGACGATGTATCCGGGGCCGAGATAGCCCTTGATCGTCTTCGCCTTGGCAGGCGACTCGACGATGACGAGTCGGCGGCCGCCCTCTGCGGTCTCGCTGGTCGGGGACAACTTCGCTCTTCTCTCCGGTCGACGCTGGGGCCTCCCCGGAGTCGCTTGCCCGGGGCTGGGTCGTGGTGACGCTGCGGAGTGTGACGGTACAGCCCGCCCCCGTGTCAAACGGGAAAAGCCCGCAACGGCCACTCGAACGGTAACCCGACTACCACCATTCCTGCCGCCCGGAGTGCCCGGACCAGGCCCGGCCCTATGCGGAGCGCAACCTCTCGATTACCGGAGGGCGCGACGCCGACACGGGCTTCAGAGGCGGGTGAAGCACCACGTTCCGACCGTCAGGGCGAGCACCGCGACGACGCTCGCGAGGGTCGCCGATGCGACGGGCCTCACACCCTCGGCGACGGGCCGGTGCCGGCGTACGCGCGTCACGGTCCACGCCAGCAGTCCGCCTCCGAACAGGGAGAACACCGCTCCCGCGAAGATCGCCGGTTCGCTCTCCATGGCCCCCGCGCCCCTTTTCCCCAGTCCGCGACTCTCCAGCCCCGGGAGGCTGACACGCGTGGGCGGCGGGCAGGCGAACCGTAGGTGAACGCCGGGGCGACGCGGCTGTGGATCGAGGACGACCGGCCCCTCGGGACCCGTGCGGGACGAGGTGTTCAAATCGACTCGAAATTTATTGGCGGGCCTCTTCTCCGGGCCCCCTCAGCGCGCCGGGCCCCCTCAGCGCGCCGGGTTTCGTCAGCGCGCCGCCCCGCCGGGTTCCCTCAGCGCACCGGCTCCAGGAACCCCTGCTCCACGAGCAGCCGGATCTGGGCCGGTGTGCGGTCGCGCAGCAGCACCGGGTCCTCGCCGATCAGCTGGGCGATGGCGTCGAGGATGCGGCCGGCGCTCATCGTGCCGTCGCAGACGCCCGCGAAGCCCGCGCCGACCGTGTCCACCCGGGTCGCCCGGCACATGCCGCGGTGCTGGCGCAGCACGACATGCTCGGGGTCCTCGGCGCCGGGCAGCCCGACCTGTTCCTGCACGACCTCGGCGGCGAGCCGGAAGTGTCCTTCGAGCAGGGCGGCGTCGTCGTGGCCGCGGAGGTGGTCGAGCCGGTCGAAGTGGGCCTTGATGGTGTCCCCGAGCGGCTGCTCGACCGGATGCGGCCATTCCTCCACCGTGAGGGAGGGCACGGCGGCGCCCGTCCTGCGCAGGGTGATCCAGCCGAAGCCGACGGCCTTCACCTTGCGCGCCTCGAACTCGTCGAGCCATGCGTCGTACCGCGCCTGGTACTGCGCCGCGTCGCCCTCGTGGTCGCCCGCGTCCCGCAGCCACAGCTCGGCGTACTGATTGACGTCCTGCACCTCACGCTGCACGATCCACGCGTCGCAGCCCCGGGGCACCCATGACCTGAGCCGGTCCTGCCAGTCCTCCCCTTCCACGTGCTGCCAGTTGGCGAGGAACTGCGCGAACCCGCCCTCGTTCAGCCGCTCCCCCGCCTCCTGAACGAGCGTGCGGCACAGATCGTCCCCGCCCATGCCGCCGTCGCGGTAGGTGAGCCGGGCACCGGGGGAGATCACGAACGGCGGGTTCGAGACGATCAGGTCGTACGTCTCGTCGTCCCGGACCGGGGTGAAGAGGGAGCCCTCGCGCAGATCGGCGGCCGGGGCGCCGGACAGGGCCAGCGTGAGACCGGTGATGTGCAGCGCGCGCGGGTTGAGGTCGGTGGCCGTCACGCGCGTGGCGTGCCGGGCCGCGTGCAGCGCCTGGATGCCCGAGCCGGTGCCGAGGTCGAGGGCGGCGCCGACGGGCGTGCGGACGGTGATGCCGGCGAGGGTCGTGGAGGCGCCGCCGACGCCCAGGACGACTCCCTCGTCGCGGCTGCCGATCCCGCCGGCGCCGCCGACCGCGCAGCCCAGGTCCGACACGATGAACCAGTCCTCGCCGCCGGGCCCGCCGTAGGGCCGCACGTCCACCGTGGCGGCGAGCTCGTCCGCGCCGACCCGCTTGAGCCAGCCGGTCTCCAGGCAGGCGTCGACGGGCAGGACGTCCGCCACGCGCGCGTGCGGCACGGGCTGCTGGAGCAGGAACAGCCGGACGAGCATCTCCAGCGGAGTGTCCCCGCGGGTCGCCCGGAGCGCGGGCACGGTCTCGCTCCGGGCCAGCGCCGCGTACGCGGGGGCGCCGAGCAGTTCGAGCAGTCCGTCGGCGGTGAAGGAGGCCCCGAGCAGGGCGTCCCGGAGCCGGGCGGCGACCTCGGGACGGTCGGGGGCGGGCAGCGGGGACAGGGGTGACTGGCTGGCGTTACTCACGCCCCCCATTGTGGCCGCAGGCACCGCCGGCGCACCTGCCCGTGCCGGGGATCGGGTGCGCCCGAAGTGCCCGCCTCGGCGGTCACTCCCGGCTCAGCGGTCCCCGGCGCCGCTTGTTCCTCGCCAGGCTCTAGGTCGCCGACGCCGGCCCGGTCGCCGCCTTGCAGCTCGACTGGCGGGCCATCGCCTGGCCGACCTCGCCCTCCTCCAGCTTGCTGAGCGCGTCGTTCCCGCTCTTGCTCAGCTTGTCCAGCTCGGTGGCGATGTCCTTGAGACCGTCGGCGAACTTGCCCTGGTCCTTCGTGTCGAGGTCGTCGACCTGCTTCTTCAGCGAGGCGTACGACGCGGAGATCGTGTTGAGCTCCTTGACGGCGTCCTTCTGCTTCGTCTCGCCGTTCTCGACGTCCGGCGCGCCGGCCTTGTTCACCGCGGTCCCGATCGCCTTGTAGGCGTCGGACATGTCCTGGAAGGCCTGTGCGTCGGTCTTCTGGACGTCCTGCGGCGTGCTGTTGTCCGAGGTCTCCTTCTGGATCGAGGCATTGGCCGACTCGATCTTCTTGGCCTGCGGCTGTACGGCGTCGCAGACGTCCTTGGCCCAGGAGTCCAGCTTCTCGTTGTCGTCGCCGCCGCAGCCCGACAGCGCCAGTACCAGTACCGCACCGCCGGACAGTGCGGCCGCGAGCTTCTTGTTCACCGGTTTGGTCCCTTCCATGGCTCTCGGCCCCGGAACATACACGCCGGGGGCACGGCAACCGCACGCCGAGCACCTATTAAGACCTTTTTGTTACCTTTTGCTCCAGGCGAGACAAGGCTCACGATGTGGTGTGCGAACGCACAGGGCGGGCGGGCGACGCGCCAACGCGCGCCACCCGCCCGCACCTTGAGCTGGGGCTGGACGGACCTCCCTACGAAACCACCGCCGGATCCGGAGACTTGGGTTCCGGTTCGGCGTTGTTCTCGTCACCTACGGCGATCCCGCGCCGCTTTGACACGTAGACCGCCCCGGCGATCACGGCGAACGCGAGCGCCGCGATCAGGATCCGCACGCCGATGCTCTTGTCCGGGCCGTAGGAGAACTTGATCACCGCGGGCGCGATGAGCAGCGACACCAGGTTCATGACCTTGAGCAGCGGGTTGATCGCGGGACCGGCGGTGTCCTTGAACGGGTCGCCGACGGTGTCGCCGATCACGGTCGCCGCGTGGGCCTCGCTGCCCTTGCCGCCGTGATGACCGTCTTCGACGAGCTTCTTGGCGTTGTCCCAGGCGCCGCCGGAGTTGGCCAGGAACACCGCCATCAGCGTGCCCGCGCCGATCGCGCCCGCCAGGAACGCGCCGAGCGGACCGACACCGAGCGTGAACCCGATGAAGATCGGCGCCAGCACGGCCAGCAGACCGGGCGTGGCGAGTTCGCGCAACGCGTCCCTGGTGCAGATGTCGACGACCTTGCCGTACTCCGGCTGCTCGCTGTAGTCCATGATCCCGGGCTTCTCGCGGAACTGCCGCCGCACCTCGAAGACCACGGAACCCGCCGACCGCGACACGGCGTTGATCGCCAGCCCCGAGAAGAGGAAGACGACCGCTGCGCCCGCGATGAGACCGACGAGGTTGTTGGGCTGCGAGATGTCCATCATCAGGCTCATCGGGGCACCTTCGCCCCCGAGCTTCTCGCCCACGTCACGCGCGCCGGTGATGATCGCGTCGCGGTACGACCCGAACAGCGCCGCCGCCGCGAGCACGGCCGTGGCGATCGCGATGCCCTTGGTGATCGCCTTGGTGGTGTTGCCGACCGCGTCCAGGTTGGTGAGCACCTGCGCGCCCGCGCCCTCGACGTCGCCGGACATCTCCGCGATGCCCTGCGCGTTGTCGGAGACCGGCCCGAAGGTGTCCATCGCGACGATCACGCCGACCGTGGTGAGCAGGCCTGTGCCGGCCAGCGCCACGGCGAACAGCGCGAGCATGATCGACGTACCGCCCAGCAGGAACGCCCCGTACACGCCGAGACCGATCAACAGGGCGGTGTAGACGGCGGATTCGAGACCGACGGAGATACCGGCGAGGACGACGGTGGCCGGACCCGTGAGCGAGGTCTTGCCGATGTCCCTGACGGGCCGGCGGGTGGTCTCGGTGAAGTAGCCGGTCAGTTGCTGGATCAGGGCGGCGAGCACGATGCCGATGGCCACCGCGACGAGGGCGAGGATCCGCGGATCGCCGTCCTTGCCCAGGACGGCGGCATCGGTGACGCCGTCGAGCTCCGAGTACTTGCCCGGCAGGTAGACGAACACGGCCACCGCCACCAGCACGAGCGAGATCACCGCGGAGATGAAGAACCCGCGGTTGATGGCGCTCATGCCGCTGCGGTCGGCGCGCCGGGGCGCCACCGCGAAGATGCCGATCATCGCGGTGATCACACCGATCGCCGGCACGAGCAGCGGGAAGCCGAGCCCGGCGTCGCCGAAGGCCGCCGAGCCCAGGATCAGCGCGGCGACCAGGGTGACGGCGTACGACTCGAAGAGGTCGGCCGCCATGCCCGCGCAGTCGCCGACGTTGTCGCCCACGTTGTCGGCGATGGTCGCGGCATTGCGCGGATCGTCCTCCGGAATGCCCTGTTCGACCTTGCCGACCAGGTCGGCGCCGACGTCGGCGGCCTTGGTGAAGATGCCGCCGCCGACACGCATGAACATCGCGATCAGCGCGGCCCCGAGGCCGAAGCCCTCGAGCACCTTCGGCGCGTCGGCCGCGTACACCAGCACCACGCACGAGGCGCCCAGCAGGCCGAGGCCCACCGTGAACATGCCGACCACGCCGCCCGTGCGAAATGCGATCTTCATCGCTTTGTGCGAGACCGCGGTCAGATCCTTTTCCGGCTCGCCTGCCGCCGGTGTGGCTTCACGCGCCGCCGCGGCGACGCGCACATTGCTGCGTACGGCGAGCCACATGCCGATATAGCCGGTGGCTGCCGAGAACGCCGCTCCGATCAGGAAGAACACCGAACGTCCGGCACGCTGATTCCAGTCGTCCGCGGGCAGCAGCATGAGCAGGAAGAACACGACCACGGCGAATACGCCGAGCGTGCGAAGCTGCCGTGCCAGATAGGCGTTCGCGCCTTCCTGGACCGCCGCCGCGATCTTCTTCATGCTGTCGGTGCCCTCGCCGGCCGCGAGTACCTGGCGTACCAGGACCCCCGCGACCGCTAGTGCCGCCAGCGCGACGACCGCGATGACCACGATGAGGACACGGTTGCCATCGGTCAGTACGGCGGCTGCGAGGTCTGTGGGATGGCCCGACTGTGGTGAGTTGAAAAGCCCCGCCATTCGTCCTCCTTGACGCTTGGGCTGAGCTCAAGATGTGGACGGGATTGTAGGTACCGGAACCTGATCAAAACAGAGCGCGATAAACGGAATTGGACTTCCGAGGTAATGCCCTGAAAGCATTCTGAAGCATCCGTGGAGCGCGCGAATGATCGTGAACGAATTCACGCGCTGAACGGCACAGGAACTACTGTAAAGGCGAGCACTGACAGCCGCACATGACGAAGGGCCCCACGGGTGGGGCCCTTCGTCAGGAACAGTGTGTGGCGTGGCCGGTTCAGACCAGAATCGTCGGCGGCGGCGTGGTCGGCCACGTCATCTTGATCGATCCGCCGTGCTCCCCCGCGCTGACCTCGACGTCGTCGACGAGTCCGCTGATGACCGCGAGGCCCATCTCGTCCTCGTCGGCTTCCCCGTCGGGGTCGCCGGGGCCGGGCGCGTGCTCACCCGGTACCGCGTGCGGGGCCTCGTCGCCGACCTCGATGGAGAACTGCTTCTCCTCCTCGATCAGCAGCACCTTCACCGGTGCCGAGATCCCCACGGTCTGGTGCAGCCCGACGGCACGGGTGCACGCCTCGCCGACGGCGAGCCTGACCTCGTCGAGGACGGCCTCGTCCACTCCGGCCCTGCGCGCCACCGCTGCCGCCACCAGTCGGGCGGTCCTGACGTGCTCGGGCAGCGCGCTGAAGCGGAGCTCAACGGTGGCCATGCATCCCCCTCGCAACTACGGGCGTGCTGTCGGGAGGCTCCGGGCCGCCGAAAGCCCGGGCCCCCTCGGTCTTCACTTCTTCCGAACTTCTGCCGTGCTTCGGCCGGCCCGGGCGCGAGGCCCGGGTCCGGTGTCAGTCGGTGGCCGCAACCGCTTCCTCGACCGAGGTGTGAATCGGGAACACCTTGGTGAGGCCGGTGATACGGAAGATCTTCAGAATGCGCTCCTGGTTGCAGACCAGGCGCAGGGAACCCTCATGGGCTCGTACGCGCTTCAGGCCGCCGACCAGTACGCCGAGCCCGGTGGAGTCGAGGAAGTCCACGCCCTCCATGTCGACGACAAGGTGGAAACTGCCGTCGTTCACCAGCTCGACCAACTGCTCGCGCAGCTTGGGCGCGGTATATACGTCGATTTCGCCACCGACCCTGACGATCGTGCGATCGCCCATGGTCTCGGTCGACAGGGACAGGTCCACGGATCCTCCAGCACCTTGCTATCGAGCGGTCGCCCTTTGGGCACTCGGCTTCAGCCCTTGGACGCTTCGCCAGCCGCGATGGCATTCAATCACTTACCGGCAGGCGTGCACGACGCCTTGGCTCCATTGTCCGTCACGCCAGTGACACACTCGGTGCCGATGGCCAAGAATCACCGATCCGATCGCACCCCGGCGGACCCCGCCTCCCGACCCGCGCCGGGCGTGGTCCTGGACCGGCTCGCATCCGGTCCGAGCAGGGCTTCGCGCATTACTCATACGGAGCACTTGCCCCCGCGCGAGGGTCGGCATGCCGTCTGGCCGGACCGGATCCGCGCGGAGGTCGTCGCCGCCGTGCGCGCCGCCGGGATCGAACACCCTTGGGCCCATCAGGCGCGTGCGGCCGAGCACGCGCTGGACGGCGAGTCGGTCGTCGTCGCGACGGGCACGGCCTCCGGCAAGTCCCTTGCGTACCTCGTGCCGGTCCTGTCCACCCTTCTGGACGGCGCCGAGGCCCCGAACGGCCGCGGCGCGACCACCCTGTATCTGGCTCCCACCAAGGCTCTTGCGGCGGACCAGTGCCGTTCGGTGAAGGAACTTTCACATCCACTGGGCCATTCGGTGCGCGCGGCCGTCTACGACGGCGACACTCCGGTCGAGGAACGCGAGTGGATCCGCCAGTACGGCAACTACGTCCTGACCAACCCGGACATGCTGCACCGCGGCATCCTTCCGTCCCACCCCCGCTGGTCCTCCTTCCTGAAATCGCTGAAATACGTCGTCATCGACGAGTGCCACACCTATCGCGGCGTGTTCGGCTCGCACGTCGCCCAGGTGCTGCGCCGGCTGCGCCGCCTGTGCGCCCGCTACGGGGCCTCGCCCGTGTTCCTGCTGGCCTCAGCCACCGCCGCCGAGCCCTCGGTGGCGGCCCGCCGCCTCACCGGCCTGCCGGTGCTGGAGGTCGCCGACGACGCCTCCCCACGCGGCGAACTGGTGTTCGCCCTGTGGGAGCCGCCGCTGACCGAGCTGCACGGCGAGAAGGGCGCCCCCGTCCGCCGCACGGCCACCGCGGAGGCCGCCGACCTGCTGACCGACCTCACCGTGCAGGGCGTGCGCTCGGTCGCCTTCGTGCGCTCCCGGCGCGGCGCAGAGCTGATCTCGGTCATCTCCCAGGAGCGTCTGGCCGAGGTCGACCGGTCGCTGGCCCGGCGTGTCGCGGCGTACCGGGGCGGCTATCTCCCGGAAGAACGCCGCGCACTCGAACACGCCCTCCATTCGGGTGAACTCCTGGGCCTCGCCGCGACGAACGCCCTCGAACTCGGCATCGACATCTCCGGTCTGGACGCCGTCGTCATCGCCGGCTACCCGGGCACCCGCGCCTCCCTGTGGCAACAGGCGGGCCGGGCCGGACGGTCCGGGCAGGGTGCGCTGGCCGTCCTGGTGGCCCGCGACGACCCGCTGGACACCTTCCTGGTCCACCACCCGGAGGCCCTGTTCGACCAGCCCGTCGAGTCCACGGTCCTCGACCCGGACAATCCCTATGTGCTGGCCCCGCACCTGTGCGCGGCCGCGGCGGAACTGCCCCTGACGGACGAGGACCTCGATCTGTTCGGCCCGGCCTGCGAGGGGCTCCTGCCGCAGCTGGAGGCCGCGAAGCTGCTGCGCCGCCGCACCAGGGCCTGGCACTGGACCCGCCGCGAGCGCGCCGCCGACCTGACCGACATCCGCGGCGAGGGCGGACGCCCGGTCCAGGTCGTCGAGACCGGCACGGGCCGGCTGCTCGGCACGGTCGACGCCGGTGCCGCGCACTCGACGGTGCACGAAGGCGCGGTCCACCTCCACCAGGGCCGCACCTACCTGGTGCGCTCCCTGGACATGGAGGACTCCGTCGCCCTCGTCGAGGAGGCCGCCCCGCCGTACTCCACGGTCGCCCGCGACACGACGTCGATCTCCGTCCTGGAGACGGACACCGAGATCCCCTGGGGCGACGGCCGCCTCTGCTACGGCTCGGTCGAGGTCACCAACCAGGTCGTCTCCTTCCTCCGCAGACGGCTCATCACCGGTGAAGTGCTGGGCGAGACGAAACTCGACCTCCCTCCTCGTACGCTGCGCACCCGGGCCGTGTGGTGGACCGTCACCGAGGACCAGCTGGACCGGGCCCGGATCAACCCGGAGATCCTCGGGGGCTCCCTGCACGCCGCCGAGCACGCCTCGATCGGCCTGCTGCCCCTCTTCGCGACCTGCGACCGCTGGGACATCGGCGGCGTGTCGATCCCGCTCCATCCCGACACGCTGCTGCCCACGGTCTTCGTCTACGACGGCCACCCCGGCGGCGCGGGCTTCGCGGAGCGCGCCTTCCACACCGCCCGCACCTGGCTGACCGCCACCCGCCAGGCCATCGCCTCCTGCGAGTGCGACGCCGGCTGCCCGTCCTGCATCCAGTCCCCCAAGTGCGGCAACGGCAACGACCCGCTGCACAAGAGGGGCGCGGTGCGGCTGCTCACGGTGTTGCTGGAGGGCGCCCCCGAGGAGAAGGAGACGGAGGAGACCGGAGCGGAGGAGAACGAGTCGGAGGAGAACGGGGCGGCCGAGCGGCCGGCCGGAGGTCCGGACGAGCCGCCGGAGAGCCGGCCCGCGTCCTCCACGCCGCCGACGGGAGCTCCGGGGGAGCCGTCGGAGGCCCCGCCCGCGCCCTGACCTCCGCCGTGAACGGCCCGCGTCCCGACGCCGCCGTCACGTCCGAGATCTCGCCGACGACCTCGCACCGCACCAGCCGGACGCCCTGTGCCCGGGCCACCCGGCCGGCCCGGGCGCAGGCCGCCGTACCGCCGTCGGCCCAGTGGTCCGCCGCGGCGAGCGCCGCGAGATCCGCACCGCCCGCCGCCCGGTGCCGGATCGCGACGGCCTGTCCGAGCGCGAGGACGACTCCGAACACCACGCACAGGACGGCGATCGCCCCGACGCTCCAGACGGTGGCGGAGCCCCGGTCCGAGACGTCGCTCGTCATGCCCCGGTCCGAGACGTCGCGCGTCATGCCCCGGCGTCTCATGTGCCCACCGCCTCCTCCACCGACGCCACGGCCTCCTCGCGCACGGCCAAGGACAGCCCGCTCAGCAGCGGCGGTTCGGCCACGACAATCACCCGGACGTGTTCCGCTTCCCGGCTGACGGTCACCTTCGCGCCGGGCGGCGCCGCCTCGCGGGTCAGCCGCACGACCGCGTCGGGCGGGTCCTGGCGGGCCGCGGCGCGGGCGCCCGTCCGTGCCGCGTCCACGCACTGGATCTGCGCGGCCACGGCCAGCAGACCGCACACCAGCGCCATCGCGAACATCACCAGGACGGGCAGCACCACGGCCGACTCCGCCGTGACGAACCCCCGGTCCGAGCCCCGCTCACATCCGCGCATTGAGGGCTTCCGTCACCATGCTCTGCAGCTCCGCGCTGACCGCGCCGCTGGTGACGACCTTGTAGAGCACGACCGCGAACGCCACCGCCGCGACGAGTCCCATCGCGTACTCGGACGTGACCATCCCCGCGTCCCTCCGCGCCGCACGCATTCCGCACACCAGGGCGCGCAGCCGCGCCCGTACCGCCTGATACATCTCAACCTCCGTGAAAAAGTCCGAACTTCCTTCGGGTCCTGCTGACTTCTGTCGGTGTCGCCGGCTGCTCCCGGCCCGTATCCGCGTCATCCACCACCCCCTCCGAGCACCCCGCCCGCGAGCCCGATCACCACGGGCAGCACACCGACCGCGATGAACGCGGGCAGGAAGCACAGCCCGACCGGCGCGCTGACCATGACGCCCGCCCTGCGGGCCCTGGCCGTCGCGGCGCGGCCCCAGTCGGCTCGGGCCTCGGCGGCGAGCCGTGCGACCGGTGCAGCGGCGGGCAGTCCGGACACTCCGGCCCCTTCGAGCAGCCGGGCCAGGCCTCCGGCGCCCGGGACGGCGGCCAGCCTCCGCCAGGCCGCGCCCGGTTCACCGCCCAGCCGGACCTCCGCCGCGCCACGGGCCAGGGCGTCCCCCACAGGGCCGCCCAGGGCCTCGCCCACCGCCTGCGCCGCGATCACCGGGCCGGCGCCCGCCGCGATGCAGGCCGCCAGCAGGTCGGCCGCGAGGGGCAGTTGCCGCGCCGCCTCGTCGGGGTCGGGCGCCCGCGGGTCCGTGCCCACCGCCTCCTGCCGGAGCCACCACCGCCACATCCCGACCGCGCCGGCCAGTCCCACGGCGGCACCGACGAGGCCGCCGACCAGAGCCCATCCGGCACACGCCACACCCACGGGAGGCAGCCAGGTCCGCGCGGCCCGGCCCAAGGCGAGGCGCGGGACGGGAGCGCTCTCCTCCCGGGGCGACAACTCGGCCAGCCGCTTCCGCATCCTCCGGCGGCGCCGCGCCTCCGTCAGCCACCGCACCGACCACCCGAGGGCCAGCACGATCCCCACCACCACCCCCAGCCTGTGGACAACTTCCCCGCTCATGCCGCCGCCTCCGCGCCCCGCACGATCCGCAGCACCCACCACAGCCCCAGGCCCTCCAGCACACCGCCGACCGCCAGACAGCCCAGGCCCGCCGCCGTGTGGAGCAGGACTTGGAAGGGCTCGGCGCCGAGGGCGGTGCCGATGAGAAGCCCCAGGGCCGGCAAGCCGGCGAGCATCACCGCCGTAATCCGGGCGCCCGCCAACTGGGCTCGCAGATCGGAGCGTTGGTCCCGCTCGGCGCGCAGGGCGTCGGCAAGCCGGTCGAGTCCGGCCGCGAGCCCCGCGCCCTGGCCCACGGCCACTCGCCAGCACGCCGCGAGCCCCCGCAGCCCCTCGCCACCCGGCTGCCGGGCCGCCGCCTCGAGCGCGCCCGGCACATCACCACCGAAGCGCGCCGCCGCCAGAACCGTCGCCTGCGCGTCCACAAGTCCCCCGCAGTCCCGCGCGGCCCTCAACAGCGCCTCGCCCGGCTGGCGTCCGGCCCGCACCTCCCCGGCGAGCGCCCCGCACAACGCGATCACCGCATCCGCCCGACGCTCCCGGTCCCGCCCCGCCCGTCCGGCCAACCGGACCCGCCGCAGCAGCGGCATCCCGGCCGCTCCCAGGACGACCGGCAGCACCGAAGCCCCGAGCACCGCCAGCACCAGCCCGGCCACCGGTGACCACCACTCGGCCCGCAACCGCCCACGGACCCGCCGCAGCCCACGGGTCCCCCGCCGCCACCCGGGCGGCCCACTCCCGACGGCTCCGCCGCCCGCGAGCAGCAAGCGCGCCCGACGCGCCACCGAGTCCCGCTCGCCCAACAGCCAGACCGCCGCTCCCATGCACGCCACGGCCGCCCCCATCGACATCTCAGCCGCCCCTGCCATCACTCGGCCCTCCCCGTCCCGGCCATCGCCCGGCCCCCTCGGCCCCCGTCATCCCTCGCCCGCCCGCTGTCACCGGCACAGGGCCGCCCTCACCCGGCCCTCTTCCGCCGCCCTCGCCGTCCTGGCTGCCAGCGATGCCCTCGCCGCCCTCACTCCGCAGCAACCCCCGCAATCGCCCCCACCCCCGTTCACGCACAAAGGCCTCCGCTCCCCACCGCAGCGCCGGCACCGTCCGCACCAGCCCCGACGGATCCCGCTCCAGCACATGCACCTCGGCGATCCGCCGCCGCCCGGCCCGGTCGCGTACGAGGTGCAGCACCACGGAGAGGGCGGCCGCCACCTGGCTGTGCAGCGCGGCCCGGTCGAGCCCGGCGGCCGTGCCGAGTGCCTCCAGCCGGGCCGGTACATCGGCGGCGGCGTTGGCGTGGACGGTTCCGCAGCCGCCCTCATGGCCGGTGTTCAACGCGGCCAGCAGATGCACCACTTCGGGTCCGCGCACCTCGCCCACGACCAGCCGGTCGGGCCGCATCCGCAGTGCCTGGCGGACCAGGTCCTCGAGGGTGACGAGGCCCGCGCCCTCCTGGTTGGCGGGTCTGGTCTCCAGGCGCACCACGTGCGGATGATCCGGCCGCAGTTCGGCCGAGTCCTCGGCGAGGACGATCCGCTCGTCCGGTCCCACCAGCCCCAGAAGGGCACTCAACAGCGTCGTCTTGCCCGAGCCCGTGCCACCGCTGACCAGGAAGGACAGCCGTGCGTCGAGCAGCGCGCGCAGGACGCGGTCCCCGCCCGGCGGCACCGTGCCCGCCGCGACCAGCTCGCCGAGGGTGAAGGCACGCGGCCGTACGACCCGCAGCGACAGGCAGGCGCAGCCCACGGCCACCGGTGGCAGCACGGCGTGCAGCCGGGTCCCGTCGGGCAGCCTGGCGTCGGCCCAGGGGCGGGCGTCGTCCAGGCGGCGCCCCGCCACGGCGGCGAGGCGCTGGGCGAGCCGTCGTACGGCCGCCGCGTCCGCGAAGCGCACCGGCGTCAGCTCCAGTCCGCCGCCCCGGTCCACCCAGACCCGGTCCGGGGCCGACACCAGCACGTCCGTCACCGACGGGTCGGCGAGCAGCGGCTCCAGCGGCCCGCTGCCGACCAGCTCGGACCGCAACCGTGCGGCGGCCCCCAGGACTTCGGCGTCCCCGAGCACCCGCCCCTGCTCCCGCAGGGCCTGGGCCACGCGCGCGGGGGTCGGCTCGGCCCCGCTCTCGGCCAGCCACCGCCGCACCCCGTCGAGCAGCCCGGCGCCCTCGGATCCGGACACCGCTTCGGTCACCGCGCTCATGGGGCACCCGCCTCGACGAGCGCCCGCTCCCAGAACCCCTTGCAGAACCGGGCGAGCGGTCCGCGCGGGACGCCACCCGGTGGTGCCGTGCCCTCGTCCGGGCGCAGCAGCCCGGGCTCGACCGGCACCTCGCCGGCCAGGGGCAGTCCGAGCAGCCGGGCCACCTCCCGGTCGTCGAGCCCCGGGGGGTACGGACCGCGGACCGCCACCCGCAGGTCGCGCAGGACCATGCCGACAGCGGACGCCACGCGCCCGGCGGCCGCGACGGCCCGCAGCTCGGCGGGCACCACCAGCACGCCGAGGTCCAACTGGGCGAGTACCTCGGCGACTCCGTCGTCGATGCGGCGTGGCAGGTCGACCACGACCGTGCCGCCCCGGCGCCGGGCCGCCGCGAGCACCGCGCGCACCGCCTGGGGCGGGACCGCGATCCGGTCGCCGCGGTCCCAGCTGAGCACCCGCAGCGAGTGCAGCTCGGGCAGCGACTCCTCCAGGGCGCCCCCGCCGACCCGCCCGCGGGAGGAGGCGAACGCGGGCCAGCGCAGCCCTTCGGCCGTCTCACCGCCGAGGAGTACGTCGAGTCCGCCACCCAGCGGATCGGCGTCCACGAGGAGCGTGCGCAGCCCCTCCCGCGCGGAGGTGACGGCCAGCGCGCACGCGAGCGTGGACGCTCCGGCCCCGCCCCGGCCGCCGATGACGCCCACGGTGAGGGCGGGCCGGCCGACGCCCTCGGCCACGTCGGCGATGCGGTCGACGAGCCACTGCTCGCCGTCGGGCAGCATCAGGACGTGCTCGGCGCCGATCTCGACGGCCCGCCGCCACACCCCCGAGTCGTCCTGATCCCGGCCGACGAGGACGACGCCCCTTCTGTGCACGGCCCCTCGTACGCGCCGCGCGGCGTCGTCCCCCACGAGGACGAGCGGCGCGGCCTCCCAGCCGCCTCTGCGCTCCGGCACCCCGTGGTGCACCTCGGGTGTGGCGCCCGCCGCCGCGCACAGGCGCAGCAAGTCGTCGAGGAGGTCGGTGTCCTCGGTGACGATCAGTGGTCCGCCCTGCCGCCCTCCGGCGGCCGGTGGCGGATCGTGTGTGACGGCTCCGGCCACGGTCATCCCCCTTCACTGCTTGCCTCGCGCGGCCCTGCGGCCCCGCGATTCCCGGACGTGGGAAGAACCGACAAGGCGGCCTCCCTTTGAACGGCCGGCAGAAACCGGCCAAACGCCCCCGGCAATCGGAACCGGCCATGAACTCGCCGCGAGCGGGGTGCGTTGGGAATCACGGTGCAGCGATCCCGGAAATCGTGTGGATCTTGGTGGATAACTGTGGACGTCTCGACAGTTGTGAATATCGCCGTCACCCATACCGGTGACCGCCGCAGGCCCTCTGTGCGACTTCCACAGAGCAGTCCGACGGCTACACAGCGTGAGAAATCATGAGCATGACAAAGACGCAGCCGGCACCACATCGGAGCGGCGATCCGGCCGCGCGAAGAAGGGAGAAAACCCACCCGGACATGCGACGACCCCCGCCGGGGGGGAGAGCGGGGGTCGTCCCCACGGCCGACTCGGGGGGGGAGGAGTCGGGCCGGGTTAGCACGGTCGCGAACGATCCGTGACTTCCATGGTGTACCCGAGAGCCCTCTCAGGCAAACCCACGCGCCCCACCTTACGCCGAATGGGCTGCCCCTATGCTCAGGGGCGTGGAAAACCACTCGTTGCCCCGCACAGCGGCCTTCTTTGACCTGGACAAGACGGTCATTGCGAAGTCGAGCACGCTCACGTTCAGCAAGTCGTTCTACCAAGGCGGTCTGATCAACCGCAGGGCCGTCTTGCGCACCGCATATGCCCAGTTCGTCTTCCTGGCCGGCGGCGCCGACCACGACCAGATGGAGCGTATGCGCGCCTACTTGTCCGCGCTGTGCCGCGGTTGGAACGTGCGGCAGGTGAAGGAGATCGTCGCCGAGACGCTGCACGACCTGATCGACCCGATCATCTACGACGAGGCCGCCTCCCTCATCGAGGAACACCACACCGCGGGCCGCGACGTCGTGATCGTGTCCACATCGGGCGCGGAGGTGGTCGAGCCGATCGGTGAACTGCTCGGCGCGGACCGCGTGGTGGCGACCCGCATGGTCGTGGGCGACGACGGCTGCTTCACCGGCGAGGTGGAGTACTACGCGTACGGCCCGACCAAGGCCGAGGCCATCAGGGAGCTGGCCGCGTCCGAGGGGTACGACCTCAGCCGCTGCTTCGCCTACAGCGACTCGGCGACCGACGTCCCGATGCTGGAGTCCGTCGGCAACCCCCATGCCGTGAACCCGGACCGCGCGCTGCGCCGTGAGGCCCTCGCGCGCGGGTGGCCGATTCTGGACTTCCACCGTCCGGTCCGTCTCAAGCAGCGCATTCCCGCGTTCTCCGTACCGCCGCGTCCGGCGCTCGTCGCGGTCGCCGCGATAGGCGCCGCCGCGGCCACCGCGGGACTGGTCTGGTACGCGAACCGGCGCCGGGCGTCGGTCGCCTGACCCGGGACGACCGGAAGTCCTGTTTGAACGCAAAAGTAAAGAAGTGCAGCCTGGACTTCCGCTTACTGGGGGGCAGGAGTACAAAGGACTCAACGGCCCGCGAGACCAAGGACATCCGAGAGGATCACCTTAAATACGCATTTGGCCCCACGGACCGAGCATGAACACCGGGCACCCACGCGACGTCGACCCGTCGAATACGGGCCAGCCGCACCAGGGACGGGCAAAGTTCCCGACCTGATGGGCATATATCGAGGACGCTTGGTAACCCGATGCTCATGCCAGCGGCGGTACGAGTTTCTCGTACCGCCGCATCAGTTTCCGGCCCCTGTGGACGAGTGTCACGCCGCTCCGCGCTGCAGCGCCTCGCACACCGCCGTCGATTCGCGTGCCCCCAGCTCGACCGCCCTGCCGCAGTGGGCGATCCAGGCGGCCACACCCTCCGGCGTACCGGAGACGTACCCGTCGAGGGCTTCCCGGTAGGCGCCGCGGCCCAACTCGGCGTGGCCGACCTCGGCCGGGCAGACCGACTTCGGGTCCAGCCCGCTGCCGACCAGGACGATGCGCTCGGCCGTGCGCGCGACCAGGCCGTTGTGGGACGTGAACGGGCGCAGCGCGAGGAGTTCGCCGTGCACGACGGCGGCCGTCACCAGCGCCGGTGCGGTGCCGCCCGCGATGATCAGCCCGGCCAGTCCCTCCAGCCGGCCGTGCGCCTCGGCCGCGCTCGGCAGCGGCAGCGCGACGAGCGGCTCGTCGACCGGCTCGCCCTCCTGCCGGGGCCGTCCCACCTGGTCGCCCTGGTCGGCGGCCGCGACCAGGTGCAGCCGGGCCAGCACCCTCAGGGGCGACTGCCGCCAGATCGACAGCAACTGGCCCGCCTCCGCGGTGAGCCGCAGCGCGGCACCCACGGTGTGCGCCTCGTCGTCACCGCTGAAGTCCGTACGCCGGCGCACCTCCTCCAGGGCCCAGTCCGCGCCGGACAGCGCCGCCGAGCCACGGGCGCCGCGCAGGGCCGCCTCGGAGGTGACCGCGTTGCTGCGCCGCCGCATGATGCGGTGCCCGTAGACCCGGTCCACGGCCTTGCGCACGGACTCCACGGACTCGGCCACTCCGGGCAGAGCTCCCAGGGTCGCCAGGGGATCGGCGGTCGCACCTGCTGTACTCATGAGTACGACCCTACGCACCCCGGGAGCCCTCCCCACGGCGGAGTGGCCTTCCTCACGTGCGCTACGGCTTCGCCGCCGGCGCCCCGGGCACGCCCTTCGGGGCCGGGGCGGGGTCACCCCCGAGGAAGGACGCCCAGCCCTGCTTCGGCGCCTCGCCGACCTTCAGGGAGCGCAGCTTCTCCAGCGTCTCCGGGTCCTGGGCGTCCAGCCAGTCCACGAGCCGGCGGAACGAGACACAGCGCACCTCCTTCCTGGTGCACACCGCCTCGATGACCTCCTCGACGGCCCGCATGTAGGTGCCGCCGTTCCAGGACTCGAAGTGGTTGCCGATGATCAGGGGCGCGCGGTTGCCGTCGTACGCCCGGCGGAAGCCCTTGAGCAGGCCCTCGCGCATCTGGTCGCCCCAGAAGTCGAACTTGCCGGGGTCGCCCTGGGTGGTGGTGCCCGACTGGTTGACCATGAAGTTGTAGTCCATGGTGAGCTGCTCGTAGGAGTGCCCGGGGAAGGGCACGAGCTGCATGGACACGTCCCACAGGCCCTGCTTCCGCTTGGGCCAGACCTGGTCGTTGACGCCGCTGGTGTCGTAGCGGAAGCCCAGATCGCGGGCCGCCTTCATGAAGTTCCGCTGGCCTTCGAGGCAGGGCGTGCGGGCGCCGATGAGCTCCTTGTCGTAGTCGAAGGGCAGCGGGGACGCGTTCCGCAGGCCCGTGTTGGTCTTCCAGGTCCGCACGAAGTGCTTGGCCTGGGCGATCTCGTCCTTCCAGTCCTCCACCGACCACTCGCCGACCCCGCCGCCGCTGCCGCAGAAGTGGCCGTTGAAGTGCGTGCCGATCTCGTTGCCCTCCAGCCACGCCAGGCGCAGTTGCTTCGCGGTGGCGGCGATGCCGCGGCGGTCGTTGAAGCCGATGTCGGAGCGGCCCGGGGAGTGCTGCGGTGGCCGGTAGAGGTCGCGTTTCTCGTCCGGCAGCATGTACACGCCGCTCAGGAAGTACGTCATCGTCGCGTTGTTGGCCTTGGCGACCTTGCGGAAGTGGGAGAACAGCCTCTGACTGTCCTCGCCCGCGCCGTCCCAGGAGAAGACGACGAACTGCGGGGGCTTCTGGCCGGGCCGCAGCCGTTCGGGCCTGGGCAGGTGGGGCTGGGCGCCGGTGTAGGCGGTGGAGCCGTCTCCGATCAGCCGGACCGCGCTCTTCGGCGCCTGGGCCGGTTTCGCCTTCTGCGGTGCGGGGGCTTCGTTCCGGGAAGTGCCGGTCGAGCAACCGGCGAGCGATGCGGCGCAGACCGCCGCGATCACGGAGCACGCGGCGATCCTGTGGGTGGCGGCCATGTGTCGCCCACCTTCTTCCTTCTCTCGGGTGCCGACAGCGCCGCCAAATTCGCACGGGACAGAGAAGGAATTAGTACGACAAGCCGATGAAATGGCCACTTCACTCGTCGGGGTGATTTATTCGCCCATTTGCCCGTAAAGTCTATGCCTGTCCTTTACTCTGCATTACGATCCGTTTACCGAGCGTTGATGCATCCCGCCGATTTACGCCGTGCCCTACGGCCGCGACCGATCCCCGCCCCGAGCGGGAGCCCCAGTCACGCGACCGCGCAGCCCCGGAGGAGACGGGAAACAATGTCTGCCTGCGTCCCCACACGCGCCGCCGACCCGAACCGGACCGAGCGCACCCACCCGCCCCACAGCCCGCCCCCGACCGGCCCCCGCCGCTTCCGGATCGCGGGTGCCGACGTGTCGGCCTCGATCGCGGTCTTCCTGATCGCCCTGCCCCTGTCCCTGGGCATCGCCCTCGCCACCGGCGCCCCCCTGCAGGCCGGCCTCGTGGCCGCCGCCGTGGGCGGAGTCGTCGCCGGACGGCTCGGCGGCTCCCCGCTCCAGGTGAGCGGACCGGCCGCCGGACTCACCGTCGTCACCGCCGACCTCATCCTGCGCTACGGCTGGCGGACGACCTGCGCCATCACCGTCCTCGCCGGCCTCGCCCAACTCGGCCTGGGCTGCCTGCGCGTGGCCCGTGGCGCCCTCGCCGTCAGCCCCGCCATCGTGCACGGCATGCTCGCCGGGATCGGTGTCACCATCGCCGTCGCCCAGCTGCACATCGTGCTCGGCGGCACACCGCAGAGCTCCGTCCCCGACAACCTCCGCGCACTGCCCGCCCAGTTGGCGCATGTGCACCCCGCGGCCATCTCGGTGAGCGCGCTGACGCTCGCGCTGCTGCTGCTCTGGCCGAGACTGCCCGGCCGGGCCGGACGCCTGCTGCGCAAGATCCCGGCCGCGCTCATCGCCGTGGCCGGAGCCACCGCGGTCGCCGCCCTCGCGGGTCTGCGCCTGCCCAAGGTCGACCTGCCGTCCTGGAGCAACCACGCCCTGGCCGGGCTGCCCGAGGGCCCCGTGCTCGGCCTTGTCGCCGCGGTGCTCACCACCACGCTGGTGTGCAGCGTGCAGTCACTGCTCGGCGCGGTCGCCGTGGACAAGCTGGTGGCGGGCCGCCCGGGCCTGTCGGCCCAGGTCGGCCGCTCCCGCCTCGACCGCGAACTGCTCGGACAGGGCGCCGCCAACATCGTCTCCGGCTCGCTCGGCGGACTGCCCATCGCCGGTGTGGCCGTGCGGAGTTCGGCGAATGTGCACGCGGGTGCGGTGAGCCGGAACTCCACGATGCTCCACGGCGTTCTCGTAGTGATCGCCGCACTGCTGATGGTCCCGCTCCTGGAGCTCATCCCGCTCGCCTCGCTCGCCGCCCTGGTGATGGCCGTCGGCATCCAGATGGTGTCCCTGCACCACATCCGTACGGTGACGCGCCACCGCGAAGTGTGGGTCTACGCCGTCACCACCCTGGGCGTCGTGTTCCTCGGCGTCCTGGAAGGCGTCGCGCTGGGCATCGCCATGGCCGTCGGCGTCGCCCTGCACCGCCTCACCCGCACCCGCATCACACACGACGAGACGGAAGGAGTCCATCACGTACACGTCAGAGGACAGTTGACGTTCCTCGCGGTGCCACGGCTCAGCCGGACCCTGCATCTCGTACCCCATGGAGCCGACGCCGTCGTCGAGATGGACGGTTCGTTCATGGACCACGCGGCGTACGAGACGTTGCAGGACTGGCAGAAGACGCACACCGCGCAGGGCGGCACCGTGGAGATCGCCGGCCGGCACCCCGGCACCCGTGTCACCGAGCCCCAGGCCCTCACCGGCTGCCGTTGCCGGCCCTGGACACCCTGGCGCAACCACCAGTGCGACCGCCCCCGGTCCGCACCCCGCTCCGAGCACGACCCGGACGGGACGGACCGCCCCGAGCCGGACGCGACAGGTCCCGGCGGAGCCAGCGGGGACGAACTGGCGCGTGGCATCAGCGCGTTCCAGCGCAACACCGCGCCCCTGGTGCGCAGTGAGCTGGCCCGGCTGGCGCGCGAGGGACAGCGGCCCTCGCAGCTCTTCCTGACCTGCGCCGACTCACGGCTGGTCACCTCGATGATCACCTCCAGTGGTCCCGGCGACCTGTTCGTGGTGCGCAACGTGGGCAACCTCGTGCCGCTGCCCGGCGAGGAGAGCGGTGACGACTCGGTGGCCGCGGCGATCGAGTACGCGGTGGACGTGCTGAACGTGCGGTCCATCACGGTGTGCGGGCACTCCGGGTGCGGAGCCATGCAGGCGCTGCTCAGCTCCGAACCGGGCGGCACCCGGACCCCGCTCGAGCGATGGCTGCGGCACGGCCGGCCCAGCCTGAAGCGCGTGACCGACGACAGCCCACCGTGGGGCAGACTCGCCGGACGGGCCCCCGAGGGCGCGGTCGAGCAGCTCTGCCTGACCAACGTGGTCCAGCAGTTGGAGCATCTACGCGCCCACGACTCGGTCGCCCGCGCCCTGAAGGAGGGCGAACTGGAGCTGCACGGCATGTACTTCCACGTGGGAGAGGCCCAGGCCTATCTACTCACCGAGGTGGACGGGGACTGGGTGTTCGACCACGTCCGGGAGGCCGACCACGCACGGGAGTCCGACCAGCCGGCGTGAGCGCGGGGGGCCCGCCCCACGGCAGTTGGCATGAGCCCGGGGCCCGGCCCACGGCAGTTGGCGTGAGCCCGGGACCCAGCCCCACGGCAGTCGGCACAAGCGCGAGGCCCAGCCCACGACAGTCGGCGTGAGCCCGGGACCCAGCCCCACGGCAGTCGGCACAAGCGCGAAGCCCGGGCCACGGCAGCCGGCGTGAGCGCGGGGCCCAGCCCCACGGCAGCCGACAGGAGCCGGGGGTCCCGCCCTCCGCAGCCAGCATGGGCCAAGTGCCTCGCCCGCCGGCAGCCGACCAAGGCGGCGGCCCGCGCCCAACAGCCCCTGCCCGGGCCAGGTCCGGCGAAGGCGGGCGGCGCCCCCCGTACGCCGCCCGCCACCTGCCACCTGCCGTGCGCCGCCCACCGGCCCCCTCAGCCCTCAGCGACCTCAGCCCCCAGCCCTCAGCCCCCAGCGACCTCAGCCCCCAGACTCCACCTCGCAAGGCGCGATCTCGCCCTTGACCGCGTAGAACAACTCGGAGTTGACCCCGGGTCGGCCGTCCTTGCGGCTGGTGTTCTCCATGCCCAGGGAGTCTCCGGGGTGCAGGGTGACCTGCCAATTGCGGTGGAAGGCCGGGTCGGTCGGGCCGCCGACGGGGACGGTTCCGTCCTTGGGCGGCTCGCCGATGAACCCCCGTGCCACGCTGCCCGTCAGCATCTTGCCGCGCGGCTGCTTGCACTGCTGACCGAAGGAGAGGTTGTTGATGGTCACGTGAATGCCCTCGGCCCGCAGGCGTTCGGCCAGCCGGCGCTGGGCGTCCTGGCCTATCGCGATCTTCGTGAGGGTGAGCGTGACCCTGCCGTCGCCGTGCCGCTCCACCGCGTACGCCGGGGATTCGCCCGGCGAGCCCGGCACGAGCACCAGCACCAGCCCGGTCACGGCACACGCGCCCGCGGCCAAGGCGAGCCGCCGCCCCGTGAGCACCGCCGCGAACGGGGAGCGTCGCGCGGCGACCGCCTCGGCGGGACCGGTGGCCGCCCCGGCGGGACCGGTGGCCGCCCCGGCGGGACCGCTGGCCCCGCGCACCTCGATCTCGCGCCGCAGCTCAGCCAGCAGCCGGTCCTCGAACGTGGTCTTCGTGGTCATGCCTCTCCTCCGGATTCTCCGGCTCCGCCGGTGACGTAAGTCAGGGATGCGCCGGGCGGGGCCTCCGGCACCGGATCCGCCTCCGCCCGCAGGGCCTTGCGGGCCCGGTGCAGCCGCACCCGGGCCGTGACTTGGCGGATGCCGAGCGCGGCGGCGGCCTCGGTCACCGTGAGCTGGTCCACGGCGACGAGTTCGACGACGGCCCGTTCACCGTCCGGAAGCCGCTCCAGCGCGGCCAGCGCCCGGCGCCCCGGGCTCTCGGCGTCGAGCTTGTCCTCGAGCCGCGCGATGTCGTCGGGCTCCAGCAACCGCCGCCCCGAGATGCGGCGGTCGCGCGCCGTCTCTCGAGCGACCCGGCGGCGCTCGGAGGAGACGATGTTGCGTGCGATGCCGTACAGCCAGGCCCGCTCGTCGCCCCGGCCGGGGCGGTAGGTGTGGGCGGAGTCGAGCGCCGCGAGGAAGACCTCGGCGGTCAGGTCCGCCACCGTGTGGACGTCGGCGACACGCCGGGCCACGAAAGACATCACGGCGTCCACATGGCGCCGGTAGAACTCTTCGAAGAGCTGAGGGTCGTGGGCCGCCGCCGCGGGTCCGCCCCGTATGCCGTCCACTCGGCTGTCCTCTCTCTCGGTGCGCCTTCACCTGTAGTTGGGCCGGACTGTGAGAGGCGTTACAGAGGATGAACCCTGCCTGGTCGGCGTCCGTGGGTACGGATGACCCCGGCCGCCGAAACCGACCCCACAAGAGGTCTAAACCAATCGGCGGTCGGCCCTTGTCATCGCACCCCCGGGTCTGATGAGCTGTGGCCTGGGACACAACGGACACCCCGGGAAAGGCAGATGCCGTGAGCAACGAAAGCCTGGCCAACCTGCTGAAGGAAGAGCGCAGGTTCGCACCCCCCGCCGACCTGGCCGCAGGCGCCAACGTCACCGCGGAGGCGTATGTACAGGCCAAGGCTGACAGGCTCGGCTTCTGGGCCGAGCAGGCCCGTCGGCTGACCTGGGCCAAGGAGCCCACCGAGACCCTCGACTGGTCGAACCCGCCGTTCGCCAAGTGGTTCAAGGACGGCGAGCTCAATGTCGCCTACAACTGCGTCGACCGGCATGTGGAGGCCGGGCTCGGCGAGCGGGTCGCCATCCACTTCGAGGGTGAGCCCGGCGACAGCCGCGCGATCACCTACGCCGAGCTCAAGGACGAGGTCTCCAAGGCCGCCAACGCCCTGCTGGAGCTGGGAGTTCAGGCCGGCGACCGGGTCGCCGTCTACATGCCGATGATCCCCGAGACCGCGATCGCGATGCTGGCGTGCGCCCGGATCGGCGCCGCCCACTCGGTCGTCTTCGGCGGCTTCTCGTCGGACGCGCTCGCCACCCGCATCCAGGACGCCGACGCGCGCGTGGTCATCACCTCCGACGGCGGCTACCGGCGCGGCAAGCCGTCCGCGCTCAAGCCGGCCGTGGACGAGGCGGTCGAGAAGGCGGGCATCGTCGAGCACGTGCTGGTCGTGCGCCGCACCGGCCAGGAGGTCGCCTTCACCGAGGGCCGCGACGTGTGGTGGCACGAGGCCGTGGAGCGGCAGAGCGCCGAGCACGCCCCGCAGGCGTTCAACGCCGAGCACCCGCTGTTCATCCTGTACACCTCGGGCACCACGGGTAAGCCGAAGGGCATCCTGCACACCTCGGGCGGCTACCTCACGCAGACCGCCTACACCCACCACGCCGTCTTCGACCTCAAGCCGGAGACCGACGTCTACTGGTGCACCGCCGACGTCGGCTGGGTCACCGGTCACTCGTACATCGTCTACGGCCCGCTCGCCAACGGCGCCACGCAGGTCATGTACGAGGGCACGCCCGACACCCCGCACCAGGGCCGCTTCTGGGAGATCGTGCAGAAGTACGGCGTGACGATCCTCTACACCGCGCCGACCGCGATCCGTACGTTCATGAAGTGGGGCGACGACATCCCCGCCAAGTTCGACCTGTCCAGCCTCAGGGTGCTGGGCTCGGTGGGCGAGCCGATCAACCCCGAGGCGTGGATCTGGTACCGCAAGAACATCGGCGGCGACCGCACCCCGATCGTGGACACCTGGTGGCAGACCGAGACCGGCTCGATGATGATCACCCCGCTGCCGGGCGTGACCGCGACGAAGCCCGGCTCCGCCCAGACGCCGCTGCCCGGAATCGCCGCGACGGTCGTCGACGACGAGGCGCGCGAGGTGCCCGACGGCGGTGGCGGCTACCTGGTCCTCACCGAGCCGTGGCCGTCGATGCTGCGCACCATCTGGGGCGACGACCAGCGGTTCATCGACACGTACTGGTCGCGCTTCGAGGGCAAGTACTTCGCCGGTGACGGTGCCAAGAAGGACGACGACGGCGACATCTGGCTGCTCGGCCGGGTCGACGACGTCATGCTCGTCTCGGGGCACAACATCTCCACCACCGAGGTCGAGTCCGCGCTCGTGTCCCACCCGTCGGTCGCCGAGGCGGCCGTGGTCGGCGCGGCGGACGAGACGACCGGGCAGGCGATCGTCGCGTTCGTGATCCTGCGCGGTACGGCCGCCGAGACCGAGGACCTGGTCGCGGAGCTGCGCAACCACGTCGGCAACACCCTCGGCCCGATCGCCAAGCCCAAGCGGGTCCTGCCGGTGGCCGAGCTGCCCAAGACCCGCTCCGGCAAGATCATGCGCCGTCTGCTGCGGGACGTCGCGGAGAACCGCCAGCTCGGTGACGTCACCACGCTGACCGACTCCACGGTCATGGACCTCATCCAGTCCAAGCTGCCCGCCGCGCCCAGCGAGGACTGAGTACGGGATACCGGAACGGACGAGGGGCACCCGGCAGCCACGCGCTCCGGGTGCCCCTCGCGGCGTGGTGAAGGCCACTCCGGGCCACTCCGTGCGCCCCGCCGCACACTTAGGTAAGCTAAACAAAACGAAGCTCATAGGGGTGCCGGGAAGTCTGGTCGGCAGGTAGTCACGTCCTACCCGGAAACCGGAGGTCTCCCCAGTGACCGCGCCCCGCTCCACCACCCCTCGCAAGGTCCTCGGACGACTCTCGCTGCCCGAGCGGACCTACGTGGCGGACGCGCTGCGCACCGAGACCGTCGGCGGTGTCCTGCTGCTCGCCGCCGCGGTCACCGCACTGCTCTGGGCGAACATCCCGGCACTGGGCGACAGCTACGAGAGCGTCGCCCACTTCAAGCTCGGCCCCACCGCGCTCGGTCTCGACCTGTCTCTCGCGCACTGGGCCGCCGACGGGCTGCTGGCGATCTTCTTCTTCGTCGCCGGGATCGAACTCAAGCGCGAACTCGTCGCCGGCGACCTGCGCGACCCCAAGGCCGCCGCGCTCCCGGTCGTCGCCGCCCTGTGCGGCATGGCCGTACCGGCGCTCGTCTACACCGTCACCAATGTCACCGGCGGCGGCTCCCTGGCCGGGTGGGCCGTGCCCACCGCCACCGACATCGCCTTCGCGCTCGCCGTGCTCGCGGTCATCGGCACATCCCTGCCGAGCGCGCTGCGGGCCTTCCTGCTCACGCTCGCCGTCGTCGACGACCTCTTCGCGATCCTGATCATCGCCGTCTTCTTCACCGCCGACCTGAACTTCGCCGCGCTCGGCGGCGCCGTGGTGGGCCTGGGCGTCTTCTGGCTGCTGCTGCGCAAGGGCGTACGCGGCTGGTACGTGTACGTGCCGCTCGCGCTCGTCGTCTGGGCGCTGATGTACAACAGCGGCGTCCATGCCACCGTCGCCGGCGTGGCCATCGGCCTGATGCTGCGCTGCCACCGCAAGGAGGGCGAGACCCGCTCCCCCGGCGAGCACATCGAACACCTCGTACGCCCCCTGTCGGCGGGCCTGGTCGTACCGCTCTTCGCACTGTTCAGCGCGGGTGTCTCCGTCACCGGCGGAGCGCTCGCGGACGTGTTCCGCTCGCCGGAGACCCTCGGGGTCGTCCTCGGGCTGGTCGTCGGCAAGACGCTCGGCATCTTCGGCGGGACCTGGCTGACGGCCCGTTTCACCCGGGCCTCGCTCAGCGACGATCTCGCCTGGGGGGACGTGTTCGCGGTGGCGAGCCTCGCCGGCATCGGCTTCACGGTCTCGCTGCTCATCGGCGAACTCGCCTTCGCCGGCGACGAGACGATGACGAACGAGGTCAAGGCCGCCGTCCTGCTGGGCTCGCTCATAGCCGCCACGCTGGCGACCGTCCTGCTGAAGATACGGAACGCCAAGTACCGCCGCCTGTGGGAGGACGAGGAGCGCGACGACGACCTCGACGGCATCCCGGACATCTACGAGGAGGACGACCCGGCGTACCACCTGCGCCTGGCCGCCCGCTACGAAGCCAAGGCCGCGGAACACCGCAGGATCGCCCAGGAGAAGGCAGCCGCGCGCCACGAGCTTGCCGAAGTACCGGGCGGGGCAGGCGAGGACCACGACGGTCCGGCATGATCTGACGAGACGGTACAAAAAGACGGAGAGGGAGAGACCGCGATGAGCGCACCCGACGGCAGCCCGGTCGGCGCCGAACGCAGCATCGGCCAGCTGTTCGCCTCGGCGACGACGGAAATGTCGGCGCTGGTGCACGACGAGATCGCGCTGGCGAAGGCGCAGCTCAAGCAGGACGTCAAGCGCGGCGCGACCAGCGGCGGCGCCTTCTCGGCAGCCGGCGCGGTGCTGATCTTCTCCCTGCCGATGCTGAACTTCGCGCTGGCGTACGGCATCCGCACCTGGAGCGACTGGAACCTCGCGATCTGCTTCCTGCTGTCCTTCGCGGCGAACGTGCTGGTCGCCGTCGTGCTCGCGCTGATCGGCGTGGTCTTCGCGAAGAAGGCCAAGAAGAGCAAGGGCCCGCAGAAGGTCGCCGCCTCGATGAAGGAGACCGCGGGCGTCCTGCAGAAGGCCAAGCCGCACCCGCGTCCGGAGCTCCCGCAGGACCGGGTCCCCGAGGCCATCGAGGCTGTGGCACGCTCGTCGTCATGACGGACCCCGCCACACCCTCGGCACAGCCGGCCTCGGCCGTTCTCCTCGACCTCCCCGGCGGGAGGAAGGTGAGCCACCGGGACGTCGCCGCCAACGGCGCCCGCTTTCACATCGCCGAGCTGGGTGACGGGCCGCTGGTGCTGCTGCTGCACGGCTTCCCGCAGTTCTGGTGGACCTGGCGGCACCAGCTGACGGCGCTCGCCGACGCGGGCTTCCGGGCCGTCGCCATGGACCTGCGGGGTGTCGGGGGCAGCGACCGTACGCCGCGCGGGTACGACCCCGCCAACCTCGCGCTCGACGTCACCGGCGTCATCCGCTCGCTCGGCGAGCCGGACGCCGCGCTGGTCGGCCACGACCTGGGCGGATACCTCGCGTGGACCGCCGCCGCGATGCGCCCCAAGCTGGTGCGGCGGCTGGCGGTCGCGTCCATGCCGCATCCGCGGCGCTGGCGCTCGGCCATGCTGCGAGACGTCAAGCAGACGCGCGCCGGTTCACACATCTGGGGGTTCCAGCGGCCCTGGATCCCGGAGCGGCAGCTCACCGCCGACGACGGGGCGCTGGTGGCCGAGCTGATCCAGGAGTGGTCCGGGCCGCGCCCGCCGGAGGACGAGGCCCTGGAGACCTACCGCCGTGCCATGTGCATCCCCTCCGCGGCGCACTGCGCGGTCGAGCCGTACCGCTGGATGGTGCGCTCCCTGGCCCGCCCGGACGGCATCCAGTTCAACCGCCGCATGAAGCGGCCCGTGCGCGTGCCCACCCTCCATCTGCACGGCTCGCTCGACCCCGTGATGCGCACGCGCAGCGCGGCCGGCTCCGGCGAGTACGTCGAAGCCCCCTACCGCTGGCGCCTGTTCGACGGTCTGGGCCACTTCCCGCACGAGGAGGACCCGGTCGCGTTCTCCTCGGAGCTCATCAACTGGCTCAAGGATCCCGAACCCGATCGGTGACCGGACGACCCCGCCCGGTATCCGCACGTGAACGCTTGTCCTACGAACGGCCACTTGCCTGGCGCATAGGCCAATTGGGCGCCCCGGGAGCGGTTATCGACCATGGGGCGGGGGCACAGGTCGAGGTATGGGCTGGACGCACGACTACAGTGACGCAAGCCGCAATCGCCGCTCGGCGGGCGGTGCGAACCCCCACCAGCGAAGCGGCGCACCGCAGATGGTGACCGCGGATCCCCGGGTCGGGATCCCGCGCATCCTCCGCCGCCGGGCCCGCTGGGTCTCCGTACGTCTGCGCCATACACGCGACTGAGGCGCCACCCACGCGAGTGACGCCCCGACCAGCCCACCGCAGGCCGCCAGCCGCTCTTAGAGCGCGCAGCTGTCGCTGTCCACCTGCTGGTTGGCGCTGCGCCCCTTGGTGATGTCCTCCTGGATCTCGTCCACGGTCAGCGCGTACCCCGTCTCGGCGTCGTCGAGGGACTTGGCGAAGACCACGCCGTAGACCTTGCCTTCGGGGGTGAGCAGCGGGCCGCCGGAGTTGCCCTGGCGGACGGTCGCGTAGAGGGAGTAGACGTCGCGGCGGACCGTGTCGCGGTGGTAGATGTCCGGGCCGTTGGGCTTGATGCGGCCCCGCACGCGCGCGGCTCGCACGTCGTACGCCCCGTTCTCCGGGAAGCCCGCGACGATCGCGCCGTCCCCGCTGCTCGCGTCCTCGGTGGAGAAGCGCAGCGCGGGCGCCTTGAGGTCCGGCACGTCGAGTACGGCGATGTCGCGCCGCCAGTCGTAGAGGACGACCGTGGCGTCGTACTTCCTGCCCTCGCCGCCTATCTGCACGGTCGGCTCGTCGACGCCGCCCACCACGTGCGCGTTGGTCATCACACGGCGGTCGGAGAAGACGAAGCCGGTGCCCTCCAGGACCTTGCCGCAGCTCGGAGCCGTGCCCATCACCTTGACGATGGAGCGCTGGGCGCGGTTCGCCACGGGGCTGGCGGCCAGGGCCGGGTCGGGCGGCCGGACGTCGGTGATCGGCTCGTTCGAGAACGGGCTGAAGACCTGCGGGAAGCCGTTCTGCGCGAGGACGGAGGAGAAGTCGGCGAACCAGGTGGCGGCCTGGTCCGGCAGTGCCTGGGAGACGCCCAGCAGCACCTTGGAGTTGCGGACCTCCTTGCCGAGCGTCGGCAGGGTGGTGCCCGCGAGGGCCGAGCCGATCAGCCAGGCGACCAGGAGCATGGCCAGGACGTTGACCAGGGCGCCGCCGGTGGCGTCGAGGGCCCGGGCCGGGGACCAGGTGATGTGCCGGCGCAGCTTGTTGCCGAGGTGGGTGGTGAGGGCCTGGCCGACGGAGGCGCAGACGATGACGACGACGACCGCGACGACGGCCGCGGTCGTGTTCACCTCCGCGTTGTCCGTGAGCGCGTCCCAGATGACGGGCAGTACGTAGACCGCGACGAGACCGCCGCCCAGGAAGCCGATCACCGACAGGATGCCGACGACGAATCCCTGGCGGTACCCGACGACCGCGAACCACACGGCGGCGACCAGCAACAAGATGTCCAGCACGTTCACGGAGGCCACCCTGTCATGCGCGCCAGTCGAGCGGGACCTGCTTCTCGCGGTCCCAGGGCCGCTCCCAGCCCGCGAAATGCAGCAGCCGGTCGATGATTCCGGCCGTGAAACCCCAGACAAGGGCTGATTCGACCAGAAATGCCGGACCTCGGTGGCCGCTGGGGTGGACGGTGGTGGCGCGGTGGGCGGGATCCGTGAGATCCACCACGGGGACCGTGAAGACCCTGGCGGTCTCGTTCGGATCGACGACCCCGACCGGGCTCGGTTCGCGCCACCAGCCCAGCACCGGGGTGACGACGAAGCCGCTGACCGGGATGTACAGCCTGGGCAGGACACCGAAGAGCTGGACACCCGAGGGGTCGAGGCCGGTCTCCTCCTCCGCCTCGCGCAGGGCGGCCCGCAGCGGGCCGTCGCCGTGCGGGTCGCCGTCCTCGGGGTCGAGGGCGCCGCCGGGGAACGAGGGCTGGCCGGCATGCGAGCGCAGGGAACTCGCGCGCTCCATGAGCAGCAGCTCGGGGCCGCGCTCGCCCTCCCCGAACAGGACCAGCACGGCGGACTGGCGCCCGGCGCCGTCCTCCGGCGGCAGGAAGCGGCTGAGCTGTCGCGGCCTGACCGTCTCCACGGCACGCACCACCGGGTCCAGCCAGGCGGGCAGGCCCTCCTTGCTCGGCGTCAAAGGCCCGTCCTGTGTGTCGCTCGCACGCGTCATCGCCACCCCCGTCGTCCTGCCGCTTCCAACGCGCGGCAGGTCCGAGATCGTTCCGCGAACGGCCACGATCCCCCGATCGGGCAGCTCGATCCCCCGACCGGGCAGCTCATCCGGCCCCCAGCGGCGGCGCCGGCTTGCCGCCCGCGTCCAGATACGCCTGCGGGGGCCGCAGCCGCTGGCCGGGGAAGCCGCCCTTCTCGTACTTGAGCAGCTTCTTCGCCTTCTCCGGGTCGGTCTCGCCCTCGCCGAACGCCGGGCAGAGCGGGGCGATCGGGCAGGCGCCGCAGGCGGGCTTGCGGGCGTGGCAGATACGACGGCCGTGCCAGATCACGTGGTGCGAGAGGTCCGTCCAGTCGCTCTTCGGGAAGAGCGCGCCGATGTCGGCCTCGATCTTGTCCGGGTCGGTCTCGCCGGTCCACTGCCAGCGGCGCACCAGACGCTGGAAGTGCGTGTCCACGGTGATGCCGGGCCGCCCGAAGGCGTTGCCGAGCACGACGAACGCGGTCTTGCGGCCGACACCGGGCAGCTTGACCAGGTCCTCCAGCCGGCCCGGGACCTCACCGCCGAAGTCCTCCACCAGGGCCTTGGACAGCCCTATGACCGACTTCGTCTTGGCCCGGAAGAAGCCGCACGGGCGGAGGATCTCCTCCACCTCCTCCGGGTTGGCGGCGGCCAGGTCCTCGGGGGTGGGGTACTTGGCGAAGAGGGCGGGGGTCGTCTGGTTGACGCGCAGGTCGGTGGTCTGGGCGGACAGGACCGTGGCGACGACCAGTTGGAAGGAGTTGTCGAAATCCAGCTCGGGGTGGGCGTACGGGAAGACCTCGGCGAGTTCGCGGTTGATACGGCGGGCTCGGCGGACCAGGGCCGTGCGCGACTCGTCACCCGGCGGGTGGACGACGGCCTTTGCGGGGCCGGTGCCCTTGACGCGGGCGGTGGCCTTCTTGGGCGCGACGGTGACCTTCTTGGCGGCAGGCGCCTTCTTCACGGATGCCGCCTTCTTCACAGACGCCTTCACAGACGCCTTCTTCGCAGGAGCCTTCTTCGCAGACGCCTTCTTGCTCGCGGCCCCGGCCTTCGCGGCGGCAGCCTTCTTGGCGGCAGCCTTCTTGGCCGGCGCCGACTTCCCCGAAGGCGCCGCCCTCTCTGTCGCTTTCGCCGTTTTCCTACCGCCATCGGGGCTCTGTTCGCCCACAGCGGAATCGCGACGTACAGCCACCCGCGCAGCCCCCTCGGCCTGTGCTCTCACCGGCGATTTGGACACCCGGCCAGCCTAAGGCGTGGCACTGACATCTGCCCCGGGCCCTGAAGATCGGCGTCCAATTGGACCCCTGCCGCGTACCCCGGGACACCTGTGCGGCATCCTTGTGACAGATCACACTGTTTGGACCGTCCGGCAAAACGGGCACCTCGGTGCCTTGATACAAGGGGGATCCAGGTCCCCTGAGCAGGTCGACAAGGAGAGAACTCGTGGACGACGTTCTGCGGCGCAACCCGCTCTTCGCGGCGCTCGATGACGAGCAGGCCTCGGAGCTCCGCGCCTCCATGAGTGAGGTGACCCTCGCGCGCGGCGACTCGCTGTTCCACGAGGGGGACCCCGGCGACCGCCTGTATGTGGTCACGGAGGGCAAGGTCAAGCTCCACCGGACGTCCCCGGACGGCCGCGAGAACATGCTGGCCGTGGTCGGCCCCGGCGAGCTCATCGGCGAGCTGTCGCTCTTCGACCCGGGCCCGCGCACCGCGACGGCCTCCGCGCTGACCGAGGTCAAGCTGCTCGGTCTCGGCCACGGCGACCTCCAGCCCTGGCTGAACGCCCGCCCCGAGGTGGCCACGGCGTTGCTGCGCGCGGTCGCCCGCCGGCTGCGCAAGACCAACGACGCGATGTCCGACCTCGTCTTCTCGGACGTCCCGGGCCGGGTCGCCCGTGCCCTGCTGGACCTGTCCCGCCGGTTCGGCGTGCAGTCCGAGGAGGGCATTCACGTCGTCCACGACCTCACGCAGGAGGAGCTGGCCCAGCTGGTCGGCGCGTCCCGCGAGACGGTCAACAAGGCACTGGCGGACTTCGCCCAGCGCGGCTGGCTCCGCCTGGAGGCCCGCGCGGTGATCCTGCTGGACGTGGAGCGCCTCGCCAAGCGCTCGCGCTGACGCGCACCCGCGCGTGCCGTACGTCATCGGGCCCTGTCTCCTCGCGAGACAGGGCCCGACGTCGTACCAGGGCACGTCGGCGGTCAGATGAGCCCGTGCTCGTCCAGGTAGTCCAACTGCGCCCGCACCGACAGTTCCGCCGCCGGCCACAGGGAGCGGTCCACGTCCGCGTAGACGTGGGCGACGACCTCGGTGGGGGTGCGGTAGCCGTCCTCGACGGCCGTCTCCACCTGCGCGAGGCGCTTGGCCCGGTGGGCGAGGTAGTACTCGACGGCGCCCTGGGCGTCCTCCAGGACCGGTCCGTGGCCCGGGAGCACCGTGTGGACGCCGTCGTCGACCGTGAGGGACCTCAGGCGCCGCAGGGAGTCCAGGTAGTCGCCCAGGCGGCCGTCGGGGTGGGCCACGACCGTCGTACCGCGGCCGAGGATCGTGTCGCCGGTCAGGACGGCCTGGTCCGCCGGGAGGTGGAAGGAGAGGGAGTCGGCGGTGTGGCCGGGGGTCGGTACGACCTTCAGTTCGAGGCCGCCGACGGTGATCACGTCCCCGGCGGCCAGTCCCTCGTCCCCCAGCCGGAGGGCCGGATCGAGCGCACGCACGCGCGTGCCGGTCAGTTCGGCGAACCGCCCGGCGCCCTCGGCGTGGTCGGGGTGGCCATGGGTCAGCAGGGTCAGGGCGACGCGCTTGCCGGCCTGCTCGGCCGTGGCGACGACATGGCGCAGGTGTCCGTCGTCGAGCGGCCCCGGGTCGACCACCACGGCCAGGTCCGAGCCGGGCTCGGAGAGGATCCAGGTGTTCGTGCCGTCCAGGGTCATCGCCGACGGGTTGGGGGCCAGGACGTTGACGGCGCGAGCGGTGGCGGGGCCCGTGAGGACACCGCCCCGGGGCTGGCCGGGAAGGGCTGCTGCGTCCGTCATGCGCTGGCTCCACCGGTCGGGAAGGTCGGGCGGGTCGGGATGTGCTTGGTGAACTCGTCGTGGCCCGGCCAGGAGAGGACGAGCTCGCCGTCCACGAGGCGGGCGGTGGCCAGCACGGGCGTGAGGTCACGCCCCGGGGCGTCCGCGAGCGCCCGGGCGGCCGTGTCGTAGGGCGTCAGCTGGCGCAGGGTCGCGATGGTCGGCGGCATCATCAGCAGCTCGCCCTTGTCGTAGCCGGCCGCCGCCTCGCCCGGGGCGATCCACACCGTGCGGTCGGCCTCGGTGGAGGCGTTGCGGGTGCGCTGTCCCTCGGGGAGGGCGGCCACGAAGAACCAGGTGTCGTAGCGGCGGGCCTCGAACTCGGGGGTGATCCAGCGGGTCCAGGCGCCGAGCAGGTCGGAGCGCAGGACCAGGCCACGGCGGTCCAGGAACTGGGCGAAGGACAGGTCCCGGGCGACCAGGGCGGCACGGTCCGCCTCCCAGTCGGCCCCGGTGGTGTCGCCGACGACCGAGTCGGGCGCCGGTCCGGCGAGCAGGACGCCCGCCTCCTCGTACGTCTCCCGCACGGCCGCGCAGACGATCGCCTGGGCCTCGGTCTCGTCGACGCCGAGCCGGTCCGCCCACCACGCGCGCGTGGGGCCCGCCCAGCGGATTTGGCGGTCGTCGTCCCGAGGGTCGACGCCGCCGCCCGGATACGCGTACGCGCCTCCGGCGAAGGCCATGGAGGCGCGTCTGCGCAGCATGTGGACAGCGGGACCGGTGCCGGTGCCGGTGTCCTTCAGGAGCATGACGGTGGCCGCGCGCTTCGGGGTGACCGGGGTGAGCGTGCCGTCCGCCAGGGCGCGGATGCGGTCCGGCCATTCCGGGGGGTACCACTGACCGTTCGCCATGGTCGCGAGGCTATCCCGTGACGGGCGGATGTTCGAGGGGCCCCTGAGGGTGCGGTTTCCCCTCGCGGGGAAGCTACGCCAGCTCCACCTGGATCTCGACCTCCACCGGGGCGTCCAGCGGCAGCACCGCCACGCCCACGGCGCTGCGCGCGTGCACGCCCTTGTCGCCGAGGACCGCACCGAGCAGCTCGCTCGCGCCGTTCAGCACCGCGGGCTGGCCCGTGAAGTCGGAGGCCGAGGCGACGAAGCCGACGACCTTCACCACGCGCGCGATGCGGTCCAGGTCACCGGCGACGGACTTGACGGCGGCCAGGGCGTTCAGCGCGCACGTACGCGCCAGCTCCTTGGCCTCCTCCGGGGTGACCTCGGCGCCGACCTTGCCGGTGACCGGAAGCTTGCCCTCCACCATCGGGAGCTGCCCGGCGGTGTAGACGTAGGGGCCGGTCTGCACGGCCGGCTGGTACGCGGCCAGCGGCGGGACGACGTCGGGCAGGGTCAGACCGAGCTCTGCCAGCTTCGCCTCGACGGCACCCATTACTGCTTCTCCCGCTTCAGGTAGGCCACGAGCTGCTCGGGGTTGTTCGGCCCGGGCACGACCTGGACGAGCTCCCAGCCGTCCTCGCCCCAGGTGTCCAAAATCTGCTTCGTGGCGTGGACGAGCAGCGGCACGGTTGAGTATTCCCACTTGGTCATGCGGCCGACTCTAGCCCCTGGCGGACAGGGGGCAGCGGCCGACCACGGAGGCGGTTGTCCACAGCCTCCGGAGTAGCCCGGGCGCGGACTGGTTAGGCTCGAATACGTGAGCAGGCTCCAGGTCGTCAGCGGCAAGGGCGGTACCGGCAAGACCACGGTGGCCGCGGCCCTAGCGCTGGCCTTGGCCACGGAGGGGAAGCGGACGCTTCTCGTCGAGGTCGAAGGCCGCCAGGGCATCGCGCAGCTCTTCGAAACTGAAGCGCTGCCTTATGAGGAGCGGAAGATCGCCGTCGCTCCCGGGGGCGGGGAGGTGTACGCGCTTGCCATCGACCCCGAACTGGCCCTTCTGGACTACCTCCAGATGTTCTACAAGCTGGGCAGCGCCGGGCGGGCCCTGAAGAAGCTCGGCGCGATCGACTTCGCCACCACCATCGCGCCGGGTCTGAGGGACGTACTCCTCACCGGCAAGGCGTGCGAGGCGGTGCGGCGCAAGGAGCGCAGCGGGCGCTTCACCTACGACTACGTCGTCATGGACGCGCCGCCCACGGGGCGCATCACGCGTTTCCTCAACGTCAACGACGAGGTCGCCGGCCTCGCCAAGATCGGCCCGATACACAATCAGGCACAGGCCGTGATGCGGGTGCTGAAGTCGCCTGAGACGGCCGTGCACCTGGTGACGCTGCTGGAGGAGATGCCCGTCCAGGAGACCGTGGACGGCATCACCGAGCTGCGGTCGGCGCGGCTGCCGGTGGGGCGGATCATCGTGAACATGGTGCGGCCGGAGGTGTTGGACGAGACCGATCTGGAACTCGTCCGGACGGCCACGCGTTCCACGGTCGCGCGGTCGCTGTCGGCCGCCGGGCTCGGCGGGGCACGGCGCGGCGGGCGCGCCGAGCGGCTGGTGGACCCGCTGCTCACGCAGGCCGAGGAGTACGCCGAGCGGTACGCGCTGGAGCACGAGCAGCGCGCGGTGCTCGCCGAACTGGGCCTCCCGCTGCACGAACTGCCGCTGTTCGCCGAGGGCATGGACCTGGCGGGGCTGTACGCGCTGGCCCGCGAGCTGCGCGGGCAGGGCGTGTCATGAGCGGGGCCGCCGCCGGACGGGGCATGTTCATGAAGGCCGTCGTGGAACAAGGCGCCATGAAACTGGTCATGAGTCGGAAGCAGGGGATGTCATGAGTCGTCCGGACCCGGCCCGCACACCCGACCCGGCCCGCCCCCGGCTGTCCCCCGTACGCCTGCTCGACGTCGATCCGCTGCTGGCGGATCCGAAGACCCGGATCGTGGTGTGCTGCGGTTCGGGCGGGGTCGGCAAGACCACGACCGCGGCGGCCCTGGGCCTGCGCGCGGCCGAGCGGGGCCGCAAGGTGGTCGTCCTCACCATCGACCCGGCCCGCCGGCTCGCCCAGTCCATGGGCATCGACTCCCTCGACAACACCCCGCGCCGGGTCAAGGGCATCGACGACTCCGCGGGCGGCGAGCTGCACGCGATGATGCTCGACATGAAGCGCACCTTCGACGAGATCGTCGAGGTGCACGCGGACGCCGAGCGGGCGGCCGCGATCCTGGGCAACCCCTTCTACCAGTCGCTCTCGGCGGGCTTCGCGGGCACGCAGGAGTACATGGCGATGGAGAAGCTCGGGCAGCTGCGGGCCCGGGACGAGTGGGACCTGATCATCGTCGACACCCCGCCGTCCCGCTCGGCCCTGGACTTCCTGGACGCGCCCAAGCGGCTCGGGTCGTTCCTGGACGGGCGGCTGATCCGGCTGCTGACGGCGCCGGCGAAGCTGGGCGGGCGCGCCGGGATGAAGTTCCTGAACGTCGGGATGTCGATGATGACCGGCACCCTCGGCAAGCTGCTCGGCGGACAGCTCCTCAAGGACGTCCAGACGTTCGTGTCCGCGATGGACACGACGTTCGGGGGCTTCCGCACGCGCGCGGACGCGACGTACAAGCTGCTCCAGGCGCCCGGGACGGCGTTCCTCGTGGTCGCGGCCCCGGAGCGGGACGCGCTGCGCGAGGCCGCGTACTTCGTGGAGCGCCTGGCCGCGGAGGACATGCCGCTCGCCGGTCTTGTGCTCAACCGCGTCCACGGCAGCGGGGCCGACCGGCTGTCGGCCGAGCGGGCGCTCGCCGCCGCGGAAAATCTTGAAGAGCCCCGCATTGTGGATCAGGAGGGCGGGAAAGCTGGACTTCGTAACTCCCCCGACGCATACGACAGTTCGGCCTCTCCGACGTCCGAAACCCCAGCTCAGACCCCAGCTCAGACTCCAGATCCGGCATCGACATCGGCTCCCGAGGGTGGCTCCCCCACCGAGGACGCGGATGACGCCGAGAACGCCGAGGACGCCGAGCGGTCCGTCGACCAGCTCACGGCAGGCCTGCTGAGGCTGCACGCCGAGCGCATGCAGCTGCTCTCGCGTGAGCAGCGCACGCGTGACCGCTTCGCCGCGCTCCACCCCGAGGTGGCCGTGACGGAAGTGGCCGCGCTGCCCGGCGATGTGCACGACCTCGCAGGACTGCGCGACATCGGCGACCGGCTCGCGGCGAACGAGCGCGAGCTTCCCGACGTGGCCGAGCAGGAGTCGCCGGGCCCTGACGCCTGAGGGCCCGTACGGGCCCCCGACCGGACATCGGCGCCGAGGATCCCCCGTGGAGTCCCCGGAGGGGACCCCTCAGCTCACCGCGGCGTAGTTCTCGTAGATCTCGTCGTCGTCGAGGGACACGACACCCGTGCCGCGCTCGTACTCGCTGCGTGCCGTCTCCAGCAGCCGGCGCCAGGACGTCACCGTGGGCCGCCTGCGCAGCAGTGCGCGGCGCTCCCGCTCCGTCATGCCTCCCCACACGCCGAACTCGACGCGGTTGTCGAGCGCGTCGGCCAGGCACTCCGTACGCACCGGACATCCGGTGCACACCGCCTTGGCCCTGTTCTGCGCTGCTCCTTGAACGAACAGTTCATCCGGATCGGTAGTGCGGCAGGCCGCCTGCGCACTCCAGTCGACTACCCAGCCCATACCGGCGCCGTCCTCTCCCGAATCGAGGCTCCCCCACGGCGGCAGCGGCATATTCACCGCCGCCAGTTGAGGACGTTACGGAAGGTGGGCACAGCGCAACACCCCCTTCGGGCCCAATCTTGAATGGCCCGAACGGACTATGGGTAAGCGGCAGATCACCCGGGGGAGTGAGCTGGCGACATACATAACTTTCCCGGCAAACCAGGACAGTTCAGTTGCGTCACAACGGACGCCGTATGACACACAAGGCGGATTCGGACACGACCCCACCAAAAAAGTTGGGGAACACCCGGAACGATTCGGGGTCGCCGGACGTATTGATACGTGGCCTCACTGCTGTGACAGTTGAGAGCAGCTTAGGCCAAGGCATATACGCCTGTCCGGCGAATGAGAACGTAGGCTGCCCTCATGCCAAAGAAGAGCTCGGGCGGTGGTCTGTCTCCTGCGCAGCAGGCGGCCAAGTTCCTCGGTGTCAGTGTCCTTGCGGGAGCCGTGCTGGCCGGTATCGCGCTGCCCGCGGTGGGCGCGCTGGGGCTCGCGGCGAAGGGCTCGGTCGAGAGCTTCGACGAGCTCCCCGCCAACATGAAGACGCCGCCGCTGAGTCAGCGCACCACGATCCTCGACGCCGACGGCGGCCAGATCGCCACGGTCTATTCGCGCGACCGCACGGTGGTCCCGCTCAAGGACGTCTCGCCGTACATGCAGAAGGCGATCGTCGCGATCGAGGACTCGCGCTTCTACCAGCACGGCGCGGTCGACCTGAAGGGCGTCCTGCGCGCCCTCAACAAGAACGCGCGCAGCGGTGAGGTCTCCCAGGGCGCCTCGACCCTGACGCAGCAGTACGTGAAGAACGTCTTCGTCGAGGAGGCGGGCGACGACCCGACGAAGGTCGCGCAGGCCACCCAGCAGACCATCGGCCGCAAGATCCGCGAGCTGAAGTACGCGATCCAGGTCGAGGAAGAGCTCGGGAAGAAGAAGATCCTCGAGAACTACCTGAACATCACGTTCTTCGGCCAGCAGGCCTACGGCATCGAGGCCGCGGCCCAGCGCTACTTCTCCAAGTCCGCCAAGGACCTCAACGTCCAGGAGTCGGCCCTCCTCGCCGGCATCGTCCAGTCGCCCAGCCGGTACGACCCGGTCAACGACGAGGCGGAGGCCACCAAGCGCCGCAACATCGTGCTGCAGCGCATGGCCGCCGTCGGCGACATCTCCCGGGCGCAGGCCTCCGAGGCGATGAAGGCACCGCTCGGCCTCAAGGTCAGCAAGCCCAGGAACGGCTGCATCACGGCGGTCAAGGGCGCGGGCTTCTTCTGTGACTACGTGCGCGAGGTCTTCCTGAACGACAAGGTCTTCGGCAAGACCAAGGAGGCCAGGGCGAAGGTCTGGAACCAGGGCGGCCTCACCATCCGCACCACCATGGACGCGGCGGCCCAGGAATCGGCCCAGCGGTCCATCAAGGACCACGTCTACAAGAGCGACGAGGTGGCCACCGCCGCCAGCATCGTCCAGCCCGGCACCGGCAAGATCCTCGCCATGGGGCAGTCGCGTCCGTACGGCGTCGACATCAAGGAGGGCGAGACGACCCTCAACCTGTCCGTCAACGACGACATGGGCGGCGGCATGGGCTACCAGCCCGGTTCGACGTTCAAGCCGATCGTGGCCGCCGCGGCCATCGAGGACGGCATGCCGGCGAACAAGGTGTACTCGGCGCCGTACCAGATGGCCTACCCGAGCCCGGTCTCGGCTTGCGGCGGCAAGCGGTGGATGAACGACCGGAGCAACCCCGCCAAGCTCGAGAACGAGAACAGCTCCGAGGTCGGCCCGTACGACATGAAGGAAGCGACCGCCAAGTCGGTCAACACCTACTACGTCCAGATGATCAGCGACATCGGCATCTGCCCGGTGACGACGATGGCGAAGAAGATGGGCGTCGAGCGGGCCGACGGCCGCAAGATGGACCAGGCGCCCTCCATCGCCCTCGGCACCCAGGAGATGTCCCCGCTGACCATGGCGAACGGGTACGCGACCTTCGCCTCGCGCGGCATGTACTGCACGCCGATCGCCATCGAGTCGGTCGGCCAGCGGGTCGGCGACACGACCAAGTCGCTCCCGGTCCCGAAGTCGACCTGCTCGCGTGCGATGTCGGAGAAGACCGCCGACACGATCAACGCGCTGCTCAAGGGCGTCGTCGAGGACGGCACGGGTTCGAAGGCCGGCCTCGGCAGCCGTCCCAGCGCGGGCAAGACCGGTACGACGGACGAGCGCTACGCGGCCTGGTTCGTGGGCTACACCCCGAACATGGCCGGCGCGGTGTGGGTCGGCGACCCCACGCACAAGCGGAAGATGTCCAACATCACCATCGGCGGCCGGTCCTACGGCAAGGTCTTCGGTGGTGAGGTCCCCGGTCCGATCTGGCGCGACATGATGTCCGGCGCGCTGGAGGGCAAGCCCGTCGAGCAGTTCAACGACATCCACATCCCCGACGGCCGCAACAAGGGCCGCGGCGACGAGGACCGCGACGACGACCGTGACGACAGGGGCAACGGCAACGGTGGCTTCATCGGCGGCCTGGTCGGCGGCAACAACAACGGCGGCGGTGGCGGCGAGCCCATCCCGACGCCTTCGTTCTCCATCCCCGAGGGCTTCTTCCGGGGTCAGGACAACGGCGGTGGCAACGGCAACGGCGGGCGGTTCGGCTGAGCCGACGGTGTGAGAGAAGAGGGGTGGCCCCCTACGTCCCGTCCTGGACGTAGGGGGCCACCCCTGTGAGGTGATCCGGTCAGCCGGCGAGCAGCTTCTTCACCACGGCGGCGACACGGCCGCCCTCGGCCAGCCCGGCCACCTTCGGGTTCACGATCTTCATGACCGCGCCCATGGCCCGCGGCCCCTCGGCACCGGCGGCCTTGGCCTCCTCGACGGCCTGGCCCACGATCTGCTGGAGCTCGTCGTCGGACAGCTGCTTGGGCAGGTACTCGGCGAGCACCTCGCCCTCCGCCTTCTCCCGCTCGGCGCTCTCGGCACGACCGCCCTGGGCGAAGGCCTCTGCGGCCTCGCGGCGCTTCTTGGCCTCGCGGGTGATCACCTTCTGCACCTCGTCGTCGGAGAGCGCGCGCTTCTCCTTGCCCGCGACCTCCTCCTTGGTGATCGCGGCGAGCGTCAGCCGGAGCGTCGAGGAGCGGAGCTCGTCGCGCTCCTTGATCGCAACGTTGAGGTCGTCCTGCAGCTTCGACTTGAGCGTGGTCATGGGGCTGATTGTCGCAGGTGCGGGAGGAAGGACGCCCCCTGTTTTGCGGGGCGGTGGCGGGATGGTGGCGGGGGCGGTGGCCTGGCGATGACCTGGCAGTGGCCTGGCGGTGGATCGAAGCGCCGGTGCCGCGAGGGCATTTCGGGCGGCGCCCGGGCAGGGTCGAGGTCCGGTGTCTGAGACGATGGTCGTATGCGCGCGCGATACGGAGTCCCCCTGGGAATCGCGGCGGCTGGTGCCGCCGGTCTGTTGTACGCCGCGGGCTTCGAAGCCCGCTCCTTCCGCCTCCGCCGGGTCACCGTCCCGGTCCTGCCTCCAGGAATGCGCCCGCTGCGTGTGCTGCAGGTCTCCGACATCCACATGGTCGGCGGCCAGCACAAGAAGCAGCGCTGGCTGCGGTCCCTGGCGGGCCTGCGCCCCGACTTCGTGATCAACACGGGCGACAACCTCTCCGACCCGGAGGGCGTCCCGGAGGTCCTGGACTCGCTCGGCCCCCTGATGGAGTTCCCGGGCGCGTACGTCTTCGGCTCCAACGACTACTACGGCCCCACGCTGCGCAACCCCGCCCGCTACCTGCTGGAGAGGGCCCAGGGCCGGCACGGCCTCAACGGCAACGCCCCGGCCGTGGGTGTGGTGCACAACCCGTGGGAGGACCTGCGGGACGGTTTCGACGCGGCGGGCTGGCTCAACCTGACCAACACCCGCGGCACGCTCAAGATCGAGGGCGTCTCGCTGGAGCTGACGGGCCTGGACGACCCGCACATCAAGCGGGACCGCTACGCGCAGGTGGCCGGCGGCCCGTCCGACTCCGCCGACTTCTCGATGGGCGTCGTCCACGCGCCCTACCTGCGCACCCTGGACGCCTTCACGGCCGACGACTACCCCCTGATCCTGGCCGGCCACACCCACGGCGGCCAGCTGTGCATCCCCTTCTACGGCGCCCTGGTCACCAACTGCGACCTGGACACGGACCGGGTGAAGGGCCTGTCGACGCACACGGTGGAGGACCGTACGTCGTATCTGCACGTGTCGGCGGGCTGCGGGACGAGCCGCTACACGCCGGTACGGTTCGCGTGCCCGCCGGAGGCGACGTTGCTGACGTTGGTGGGGCGGGAGTAGCGGGGCTCGCGGTCGGAGTGGCTGGCGCGGCTCGCGGCCGGACCGGCGAGGTGACGGGCGACTAACCCACACAGCCCCGCCCGCATCGCCCCCTATGTCCGTTTCTGCCAGCGTGGGGGCATGACAGCCCCGATACCCAGGGACATCCCGGACCTGCCCGTGATACCGGGCAGGCCCGCGCTGAAGCCCTCCCCCGTCCCGGCCACGGCCGTCGTCAGCCCGGTCCGCCGCCCCGCGGCCGCGGCCTTCCGCCTGCTGGTCGCCTTCGCCGCTGCCGCGGGCGTCACGCTGGAACTGCTCCTCGGCGACCCGTACCGGACCCTGGGGTACTTCGCGATCCAGAGCAACATCCTGCTGGCGCTGGTCATGGCCCTCTCGGCCCGCCGCGCCTGGACGGCCGGCCGGCCCCTGCCGGGAGCCGTCCTGGGCGCGACGACCCTCTACGTCGTCGTCGCGGCCCTGGCGTACCACCTGCTCCTGGCGAACGAGGCCAGTCCCTTCTCCCTCACGGGCGAAGCGGCCCACCCGGCCGGCTGGCAGGCCCTGACCCAGTACACCCTCCACACGGTGACCCCGATCGCGGCCGTACTGGACTGGCTCCTGCTCACACCCCCCGGCCGTCTGCACCTGCGCCAGGCCAGCACCTGGATGCTCTACCCCCTGGCCTACCTGGCCTTCTCCCTCCTCCGAGGCGAACTGCTCCTCCCGGGCTCGTCCGGCCGCTACCTCTACCCCTTCATGGACGTCGACCAGGACGGCTACAAGAAGGTCCTCGGCAACGCCCTCCTCCTCGGCCTCGCCTTCTACGCCCTGGCGGTCCTCCTCGTAGCCCTCGACCACGCCCGCCCGAACCCCCTCCGGCACCCCTGGAAAACCGGATTTCGTCTCTAGCCACCGGTGGGCTAAAGTAAACGTCGTCGCCGCGACAGCAGCGACATCGGGGTGTAGCGCAGCTTGGCAGCGCGCTTCGTTCGGGACGAAGAGGTCGTGGGTTCAAATCCCGCCACCCCGACAGCTAAGCAGCAAGTTCAGAGGCCCCCTCTCATCAGAGAGGGGGCCTCTGCTGTTCGTTGGGTGAGCCTCGACTCGTTTCGGACTCCTGAGTGGCTCGGCGTGCCCTCACCGAAAGCGCGTTTCACTTTAAGTTACAAGATGATTACGGTGTGACGTATCCGGCCGACCTCTCGGCGAGGCAATAACAGACTGTCCCTCTCCGTTTTGCCGGGATGATCCGGCGCCCTGTGTGCTGGGGAGCCACAGGGGCGAGGGGGTGGGGAATGAGTACGTATCGCTTCAATCCGCCGCCGGGCTGGCCTGTACCACCTGCGGGCTGGGTGCCGCCGCCGGACTGGCAGCCCGATCCGTCGTGGCCTCCGGTTCCGGCGGGATGGCAGTTGTGGATTCCGGACGCCGATTCCGCCACCGGTACCGTCACCGCCGGAGCTGCTCCAGGTGACATCCCGTTGCCGGATACGACCGCTGCCGGGAGCCCGACGCAAGTGCCGGCGCCACGGAAGGGTGGGCTGTTCGGGCGGCGTCGTGCGGATGCCGCATCCGAGGCCGAAGAACTGCGGGCCTGGATCACCAGGACGCAGGGACCGGATGCCGCACGGGTCGCCGGCCTCATACAGCAGGTCGAAGCGGAGGCCACCGCGCTGCGCGAAACGGCGTCCGCCGAGGCCGCCCAGGAGGCCGAGGGGATCCTGAGGGACGCGCGGGAAACGGCGAAGGAGATCCTGGGCGACGCCCGCCGGACGGCGAAGGAGACCGATCGGGCGCGCAAGGAGGCCGAGCGTCACCGCAGGGACGTGTCCGACGCCGAGCGGCGGCTGGCCGAGTTGCAGGCACGGATCGTCCTCACCGACGAGACCGCCATGCTGCAGGAGGCCGGGATCTACGCGTATCGGCATGCCCTGCAGGACGCGATCGCCTACCGCAGTCGGCTCGACTCGCTCCAGAGCGAGATCAAGACGCTCGCCCGCGCGGGCGGGGCCGTCCGCGCCGCCACGGACTGGACGGTCAACGGCTCCAAGCGCGAAGGCCAGAAGATGGTCCGCGACTTCTCCAAACTCATGCTGCGCGCCTACAACGCCGAGGCCGACTACGCGGTGCGGTCCATGCGACCACACCGACTGAACTCTCTCGTCGACCGGCTCTGCAAGAGCCGCGAGACGATCGCCAGACTCGGCGCCACCATGCACATCCGGATCTCCGACGAGTACCACAACGCACGCGTCCGGGAGTTGGAGCTCACCGCCGATCATCTGCTGAAGAAGGAAGAAGAGAAGGAAGCTCAGCGGGAGGCGCGCGCCCGGGAGCGCGAAGAGGCCGCGGTCCAGAAGGAACTGGACCGTCAGCGGGAGAAGCTGAACAAGGAACTCAGCCACTACCAGTCGGCACTTGATCGCCTTCGCGAGCGCAGTGACGAGGCCGGTGTCGCGGAGATGGAGGCCAAACTGGCCGAGATCGAGAACGCCTTGCAGGACGTCGAGTCCCGCGCGGCCAACGTCCGCACCGGCTACGTCTACGTCATCTCGAACATCGGCGCCTTCGGCGATCGCATCGTGAAGATCGGCATGACTCGCCGACTGGAACCCCTGGAACGCATCTATGAGTTGAGTGGCGCCGCGGTCCCCTTCCGTTTCGACGTCCACGCGCTGATCTTCAGCAAGGATGCGGTGGGACTGGAGACAGAACTCCACCGGCGGTTCGCTTCACGGCGGGTCAACCAAGTGAACAACCGCAAGGAGTTCTTCTACGCCACCCCGATGGAGGTGCGGGATGCTCTGCAGCGGTTCGCGGGACAGCATCTGATCGAATTCACCGAGGAACCACAGGCCTTGGAGTGGCGGGCCGGCAGGCGCGAGGAAGAAGCCGGTGTCGCGGCGGGCGCTGGAGGAGTCGCACCCCGGCCGGCGTGATGTGAGGTGATGCGTCGCTACGATCACCGGCCATGGACTGGTTGGAGCGCGCCGCGAAGCTCAGGGCCTGGAAACGAGCCAGCGCGTACAGCAGCAGCAACGGCTTGTGCGGAGCCCGCACCCCGTCCCGACTCCACTGCGGCGAGCGCGAAGGACGCGTCGGACGCCGGCGGGTAGCCCCACTCCTTCATACGCCGGACCGCCAGACGCCGGGCGAGCCGCGCGCCTCGCGGTGAGGAGACGAACTGGGCTGTGAATGAACGGAGTTCTGGAGTGGTCGTTCCGGTCGGCACGGGCTGGTCCGTCCTTGTCTGTCGAGCGTGGGGCACTTCGTGGCGTACGCGAGTCATCACGTTCCGTGTTCAAGAGTCGCCCGGTCGCCCTACGCTCGACAGGTGACACAGCCTTACTTTTCATCCCGTAAGGAACGGAAGTGATGTCTTGGCCAACGGAATTGACCCCCGTGCGTCGATGGCGGCGCTCTTCGGCGTGCGGGTGCGCAGGCTCCGTACGGCGGCCGGGCTGACCCAGGCCGAACTGGGTGACAGGGCACACGTGGTGAGCACGCGGATCACGCAGATCGAGCGGGCGTCCGGAGCGAAGCCGACGCTGGAGCTGGCGCGTGCGCTGGACTCGGCTCTCGGTGCGGATGATCTGCTGGTCGAGTTGTGGCCGTTCGTGTACCGGGAGGCGTTTCCGGACTGGTCGCGGAAGTTCATGGAGTACTCGGCGCGGGCGGTGGCCGTCAGGCAGTACGCGGCTCATGTGGTGCCTGGTCTGTTGCAGACGGAGGAATACGCGCGGGCGGTACTGAGAGTCGGTCGGACGCTCGGCAGTGAGGAGCAATTGGAAGAGCGCGTCGCCCTTCGTATGGGACGTCAGGAGCGCCTCGGAACGAACGATCGCCCCGAGTTGTGGGTGGTCCTCGACGAGGCTGTGCTCCGGCGTCCCGTTGGTGGCCAGGTGGTGATGCGGGAGCAGTTGGCGCGACTGCTCACAGCCAGGACGGAACCTCACATCACCGTGCAGGTACTGCCGTTCGACCAGGGCGAGCACGAGGTCATGGGTGGCTCGCTCACAGTTCTCACCATGCCGGACGGCTCGGAGATCGCCTACACGGAAGGCGCGCACTACGGCCAACTCATCGAGGATCCGGACGAGGTCAGGGGCTTTGCGCTGACTTACGATCGGCTGCGGGCGGCAGCTCTGCCGCCGCTCATGTCGCTCGACATGATCCGATCCGTGATGGAGGACAACCACCGTGGAGCGAACGTCCCGTCCCGATCTGAACGGCGCCGTCTGGCGCAAGAGCAGCTACAGCAATCAGGAGGGGGGCGACTGCGTGGAGGTAGCCGACGGGTTCCGAGGGCCGTCGTCCCGGTTCGTGACAGCAAGGTGCCGCATGGTCCGGCGCTGTGCTTCGAAGCCGGCTCCTGGAGCGCCTTCATAGGCGAGTTGAAGGCCGGGCACGACCGTTCCTAAGGCAGCCGGATACCGGTCGTCGTCCGCCTTCCGGGCTCACCGGGCCCTTGTTCGCGAGGGTCCGGTGGGTCGCTGACCTCCTGAAAGAACCGGGGGAAAGAACTACCCACCCACCCGCCCTCCCTGGCCAGTTGGCCTGCGTCACCCGTCCGGGTGACCGGCTTGCAGGTGCGGGATGTGGGCCGTTACGTTCGCCGCGACAACCTCACACAGACGACGGCCCCCGGCCGGGACTGGCATCCCGATCGAGGGCCTGACCGATCAGGAAGCTTCGACCTTCCCAATGGCTGAGCCGCAGTCTAACGCGCGCCTGCGCGCCGACGCCGGAGCAACGACCTCCGGCGTGATCCATGTACGCACCCGGCTGACCGCCGACTTCACCGTGATCTCCAACGCCCTCGCGCAGCGACGCGGCAGCGCGGTCACGGTCGGTGTCGCGGCGTACATCTCCTCCCTGCCCGACGGCTCCTCCGTGAGCATCGCCGCCCTGTGCCAGCACTTCAGCGAGGGCGAGATCCTCATCTCGCGAGCGCTGCGGGAGCTGGAGGAGGCCGGTTACCTGGAGCGTCGCCGTGAGCGGACGCCCACCGGGCAGGTGCGGACGCGGACGTACTTCTACGACGTGCCCGGCGGCGCCATCGGCGACGAACCGCCCGAGCCGCCGAAGCCGTCCCGGGCCCGGAAGGCGCCCGCGGGCGAGGAGGCACCGGCCTCCCCCGCTCGGGAACAGTCGGAGAAGCCCGCGTCGCTCTCCGACGCCGATCCCCGGGCAGTCGCCGTTCTGGCCTCGCTGCGCCGGGTCGATCCGCGTCTCGTGCTGTCCGAGCAGGAGGCCGTGCGGCTGGCGCCGGCCGTCGCGCAGTGGCTCGGGGCCGGGATCGATCCCTCCCAGATCACCGCGCTGCTGACCGCGCGACTTCCCGATCGCCTCCTGAGCCGGCCGGCGGGCATCCTCGCGTTCCGTCTGCGGGAGACTCCCCTGCCCGCACCGCCTCCGCGCCCCTTCGCCGAGGGCGCGAGCCGGCCGGTCGTGCTGCCCTTCCAGACCTGCGACGGATGCGAGCGGGCGTTCCGCGCGCCGGAGCCCGGGCACTGCCGGGGATGCCGGACCCGGGAACCGGGGGATCTTCTCCGTGCGGCCTGCTGAGCCGCCGGTGGGCGGGTGTGCGGTCCGGCCCTGGGTGGGAGGCTTGATGTGCGACGATGCGAAACCCCGCAGCGGCGACCGCACGAGGAGGAGGTGGGGCATGGTCGACAGGTTCAGGGACGGACTTCTGACTCCCACGGAAACAGCCTCCTACCTGGAGATTCCGCAGTCGACGCTCACCTCTTGGCTCAAGGGCAGGGCCGCCGGCGCGCCTCTGGTCCACCAGGTGGAGCCACCTCGCAAGGGGCAGCCCTCGGTGCCGTTCATCGCGGTGGCCGAGGCACACGTCCTTCGGTCCCTGCGTTCCCTCGGGCTCCGGATGAGCGAGATCAGGGAAGCCGCCGCCGCCGTACGAGACGCCTTCGCCACTCCCTACGGCCTGGTGTCCAGACGGATCGCGACGGACGGCGTGGACATCTTCGTCGAGCACGGCCTCGGGGATCTTCGCCGGGCTCGGGACGGTCAGGCCCCGATCCACGAGGTGGTCTCCGGCTATCTCCGCTACCTGAACTGGGAGCCCGACGACGACTTCCCCTCCAGCCTGCGGCTCAGGCAGTATCCGGACGCCGTGCCCGTCGTGATCGATCCGAGGTTCGGACACGGGAGGCCCGTCGTGGCCGCCAACCGCGTCGCGGTCAACGCCATCACCGACCTGTGGGAGGCCGGGGAGAGCGTCGAGGACATCGCGTACGACTTCAACATGACGCCCGAGCAGGTCGACGCGTTGTGCCGGGCAGTGGTGCGCCTTGCCGCCTGAGTTCTTTCTCGACCGCAATCTCGGGCGTCGGGTCGCGGAAGGGCTGAGAGCGTGCGGCTGGACCGTTCACCGCATCGGGGACGTCTTCCCCGACGACGGACAGGACGTCGCCGACGAGGAGTGGATCACTCACGGTCTCGAGCAGTCATGGGTGCCGCTCTCGAAGGACGGTCGGATCAAGAGCCGGGATCTGGAGATCCAGCCGGTCTTTGAGCGAGAGGCAGTGCTCTTCTACCTCGACAATCAGCAGCTGCGCAGTGTCGAGATGGTCGAACGGCTCGACGCACAGCGTGAGGCGATCCATCGCGCGGTGGCCAGGGGCGGTCCCGCGGCGTACGCGGTGCGACGCGATCGCATCGAGCGCACCTGGCCGTGACGGGCAGGGGGTGCCTCCGGACCGGACCCGCCTTCCTGAACCCGACCGGTGCGCACCGCGCCAAGGCCAACTACTCCCCCTCCCAAGCCACTTCGATCATGTGCGGTCGCGAACCCGTTGTAGGGTGATCGTTATCTGCTCATGCGTGAGCAGATCGCAACACCACAACGAGGGGAACCTGAAAGTGAATCTGCGTCGCACAGCGCCTTCGCGGCAGTCGGCCGCGGGCAGGAAGTTCATGTCGGTCGCGCTGGTCGGTGCCACCGTCGTCGGGGCGTCCGTGCTGTCCGTCTCGCCGGCGGCCGCGCTGAGCTGGAAGTGCAAGGAGAGCTCGAAGACCATCGACGACGCGGGGTACACCGGTCCCTGGGGCGACAACTGGGACTTCACCGTCAAGAACTGTGTGGCCCGGTCCGGCAGTTATGTCTATGCCAAGGCCAAGGTGAGCTGGGACGCTCCGCCGTGGTACTCCGGGACCGACCTGTCGGAGACCTTCGACAGCGCCGGGTTCCGGCTGTACCTCAAGCACTCCGACGCGGGCGCGGACACCGTCCTGCTGAAGAAGGACTTCGGCATCCGGTCCAAGCTGGCCGCCATGGACGGCAGCGGGAACGGTTCGTGGACGTCCTCCACGATCAAGAAGAAGGTCGGCGGCAAGAGCGCGTACGCCGACGGGGCCCTCCGTCTCAACTGGGACGAGGACGGCAAGGACGTCATTCACTACGGCTTCAAGGCCAGCCGCTCGGTCTGACACTCTGACCCGCTGACCCGCTGAGCCTGTGCCGGGTTCTCCCGAGGGGAGGGCTCGGCACAGCCCCTACGTGAGCGCCCCGGCCAGCGTTCCCGCCAAGGTGAGCGTGAGGAAGACCGCTCCCCAGGCCATCCCCCGCCGTATGCAGCGGTACTTGACCCAGACGGTGCGGGGCCTCGCGGCCAGGCCGAGCAGGACCAGGGCCGGGGCGCAGGCCGCGCAGCCGGACCAGACCAGGAGCTGGGGGATCACGGCGTACTGCGCGGGTGCGATGACACCGGCGGCGATCGCGCCGAGCAGGGCGGCCAGGGCCGCGCCCAGGGTCGCCAGGGTCAGTTCGGCTCTGTTGTCGGCCTTCACGAGTTCCTCGCGGGCCTCGGTGCGCAACCGGCCTCGGTGTGTGGTCATGCGTCCCCCTCGCTGAACAGCGGGATTCACGGGTACCCGGAAGTGGACGGTCTAGTACGCCACTTCAGGTGTTCCACGTTTCGTCGTAGGGGTCGTGCGGGGTGGGGACCGGCTTGGCCCGGGTGACCTCGAGGTACGGGATCGGGCCGTCGTTGACCGGGTCCTTGGTGCGGCGCGGGGTGTAGCGGCCGGTGATCTCCAGCCAGGTGTCCGGGCTCAGGACCGGGGGGATGTCGCCGGTCAGGGCGATCTTGACCGGCTGGGCGTCCGCAGCGCAGCAGTTGAGGCCCATGCGGACCAGGTAGGGGGTGCCGGCGCGGTCCAGGGTGACGAAGCCGGTGATCTTCAGTTCGCGGTCGCGGAGGGAGCGGCCGTCGCCGTAGACCGCGCGGCCCGCGTAGTCGGCGACGCCCAGGCGCAGGGGGCCGTCGGCCGGGAGGTCCGCGAAGCCGAAGGGTTTCTGGAGGGCCGTGCCGGTGTGGGACGCGCTGTAGGAGCCCAGGGCCGGCGGGGCGACCAGGATCAGGGCCAGGACCGGGAGCGTGAGGAGCCAGGTGACGCGGGGTTCGTGGTGGTGATCGTGGGCGTGGCCCCTGCCTCGGCGGTCGTACCAGAGTGTCGCCGCCGCCGTCGCGATCAGGACCACGCCCGCCAGCAGGACCAGGGGGCGCAGGCCCGCCTTGACGTAGCGCAGGTAGAGGTCGGTCATGCCGGCGTGCAGGAGCGTGGCGCCCAGGAGGAAGAGGAGGGCGCTCTGGGCGAGGCGGTTCACAGCAGGACCGTTCCGGTCAGGGCCGATACGACGACGGCCAGGGCGAAGGTCGCGGGCGCGAAGCGCAGGGCGAAGGCGCGGCCGAAGGTGCCCACCTGCATCGCGAACAGCTTCAGGTCGATCATGGGACCGACGACGAGGAACGTCAGGCGGGCCGTCAGTGAGAACTGGGTCAGGGACGCCGCCACGAACGCGTCCGCCTCCGAGCAGATGGAGAGCAGGACGGCCAGCGCCGCGAGGAACAGGACCGACCACACGGGGTGTCCGGCCGCCGCGCCCAGCCACTCCGCCGGTACCACCGCCTTCAGTGTCGCCGCGGCCATCGCGCCGATCACCAGGTAGCCGCCCGCGTGCGTCACGTCGTGACGCACCGAGCCCCAGAAGGCGGCCCCCTTGCTCTGGCCCTCGTACGACGCCCTGGCCGGGGGGCGCAGCCAGTCCGTGCGGCCGAGGCGGTGCCAGAGCCAACCCATCGCGCAGGCCACCAGCAGGCTCGCGACGAAACGGGCCAGGACCATCTCCGGGTTGCCGGGGAAGGCCACGGCCGTCGCCGTCAGCACGATCGGGTTGATGGCGGGCGCGGAGAGGAGGAACGCCAGCGCGGCCGCGGGGGTGACGCCCCTGCGCACCAGTGCTCCGGCGACCGGCACCGAGGCGCATTCGCAGCCCGGCAGCACCGCGCCCGCCGCGCTCGCGACCGGGACCGCGAGGACGGGGCGTTTCGGCAGGGCCCGGGCGAAGAACGACGGTGGCACGAACACCGCGATCGCCGCCGACAGCAGCACGCCGAGCACCAGGAACGGCAGCGCCTGGACCATGACCGCCACGAACACGGTCATCCAGCTCTGCATCACGGGTGCGGCCAGGGCCCCGCGGATCGGGCCCTGGAACATCACCGCCGTGACCAGCAGTAGGGTCAGCAGGAGGGCGGAATTGAGGTGTCTCCCCTCGTCCCGGCCGTCCCGGCCCTCGCGGCTCTCGCGGCTCTCCTGGCTTTCCGGGCCTTCGCGGCCCCGGTCCGTCACGACGTCCCCGTGCTCGCCGCTCTCCCTCGGGACGGTCTTCGTGGTGGCCACGGGCCCGGTACCTCCGGTGGTGCGCATGGGCATGCATTGCCTCCCCTTCGGTACGGACGGACGGGCCCGCGCGTTCACCCACCTCGGTTCCCTTCTGGAACCAGCCGTCCCGGTGAGGCAGTCTTCTCCCTTGTGGGGAGCGTTCCGAATCAAGGTCAGCCAGGTGAACCGGCCACGCACATGGTCGTATGCGGTGACGACGGGCTCGCCCATCGGCTGGCCGCCGAACTCCGCGGTGTCTACGGCGAACAGGTCACGCTCGTCGTGCCGCCGTCGGGGCGCCGGGTGCGGCAGCCGGTGGTCGGGCGGGCCCGGGCCGCCTCGGCGGCGCTGTTCGACCGGGTCAGCGCGGCCGTCAACCGGGCGGGCACGGGCGGCGTCGCCGAACCGGCCGCGAACGAACAGGTGGTGGAGGCGGCCGAGATCACCGAGGCCGTGCTCACCGAGGTGGGCGCCGACCGGGCGGCGGCTCTGGCGCTCGTGTACGACGACGACGAGACCAACATCCGCGCGGCCCTCACCGCCCGTCGGATCAACCCCGGCCTGAGACTCGTCCTGCGGCTCTACAACCGGCGGTTGGGGCAGCACATCGAGGAACTGCTCGACCAGACGGCGGTCGTGGCCTCCGGGGCGGGGCCGGGCACCGACGTGGACACCTCGACGACCGTGCTGTCCGACGCCGACACGGCCGCGCCCGCGCTGGCCGCCACCGCCCTCGTCGGCACCAGCAAGGTCGTCCAGACGGAGGGGCTCGTCCTGCGGGCCGTGGAGCGGCAGCCGCCGCGGCCGGGCGAGGTGGCCGACCCGGGGCTGTGCACCCTGGCGCTGCTGTCCGCGACGAGCAACGACCCGGCCGGTGCGGACGGTTCCGAGACCAGCGGGGAGCACGGGCCTCAACTGCTGCCGGACGAGATGGCGGTGGCGTCCGCGACCGGGCGCGGGACCGTCGTGCTGGAGCAGGTGTCGTACTCCGGGCCGTCCCTGTCCTCCGGGCGGGGCGGTGGTGTGCCGCCGTTCGCCTCGCTGTTCTCACGGCGGCTGCGGTGGTCGCTGGCGGGGCTGACCGGGTGCGTGCTCGCGCTCGCCGTCGCGTTCACGTTCGTGACCGACGAGCATCCGCTGTACGCCACGTACGTCACGCTCCTCGACCTCTTCGGCATCAACGACCCCGCGTACCACGAGTCGACCGGGCGGCAGGTCCTGCAACTGCTGTCCGGGCTGGTCGGGTTGCTGCTGCTGCCGGTGCTGCTGGCCGCGGTGCTGGAGGCCCTGGGCACGTTCCGCAGCGCGTCCAACCTGCGCAAGCCGCCGCGAGGGCTCGGCGGGCACGTGGTGCTGCTCGGGCTCGGCAAGATCGGGACGCGGGTGCTGACGCGGCTGCGGGAGCTGCACATTCCCGTGGTGTGCGTCGAGTCCGACCCCGAGGCCAGGGGGATGGCCACGGCGCGGCGGCTGCGGGTGCCGGTGGTGCTCGGGGATGTCACGCAGGAGGGGGTGCTGGAGGCCGCGAAGATCCATCGGGCGCATGCACTGCTGGCGCTGACCAGTGCGGACACGACGAATCTGGAGGCGTCGCTGTACGCGCGGTCCGTGCGGCCCGATCTGCGGGTCGTGCTGCGGCTGTACGACGACGACTTCGCGACCGCCGTGTACCGGACGATGCGGGCCGCGCATCCGTTCGCCCTCACGCGGAGCCGGAGTGTGTCGCATCTGGCCGCGCCCGCGTTCGCCGGGGCGATGATGGGGCGGCAGATCCTGGGGGCGATTCCGGTGGAGCGGCGGGTGCTGCTGTTCGCGGAGGTGGAGGTGGCCGGGCATCCGCAGCTGGAGGGCAGGACGGTGGCGGAGGCGTTCCGGGCGGGGGCCTGGCGGGTGCTGGCGCTCAATACGGCGCCTCCTGGGGGGCGGCGGGACGAGGACGAGACGTCGGGTGAGGAGCGGGTGCCGGCCTCGGGACTGGTGTGGGATCTGCCTCCTACGTATGTGCTGGGGGCTGGGGATCGGGTGGTGCTGGCGGCGACTCGGCGGGGGCTCGCGGAGTTGCTGGGGCGGAGAAGGCGGGAGCGGGCGGGAGCGTGACGCCGAGCTGTGTCTCTGCACGACTCGGCGTCACGAGGTGCCCGGCGTTGATGCTGAGGCCGGGGCGTGGCGCAACCCGGCGCAGCGGGGTGCCGCCCGCGCCCACCCGTGCCGCCCTGGGGGCATCTCCCAGGCCCTTAAGGCACTGGGGGAGGCACGCATGCCCGCTGATTGCCAACCCAGGGGCGCGGGGAACTGCGCGACCGGCCACCGGACACCCGCAGCCGCCGACACCCCGCGCGCCCCGAGCTACTGGGCGTTCGACCGCTCCCTCAAGTACCTCTCCGCGAACTCCAGTTCCAGCCGCACCTGCTTGATCCGCTCGTCCACCACCAGCGACCCGTGCCCGGCGTCATAGCGGTACACCTCGTGGATCGCGCTCCGCTTCTCCAGGCGTTTGACGTAGTTCTCGATCTGGCGGATCGGGCAGCGGGGGTCGTTGACGCCGGCCGAGATGTAGACCGGGGCCTTGACCTGGTCGACGTAGGTCAGCGGAGAGGACGCCTCGAAGCGGTCGGGGACCTCCTCGGGCGTGCCGCCGAGCAGCGTGCGGTCCATCGCCTTCAGCGCTTCCATCTCGTCGTGGTACGCCGTGACGTAGTCGGCGACGGGGACCGCGGCGATGCCCAGCGTCCACGCGTCGGGCTGGACGCCGAGGCCGAGGAGGGTGAGGTAGCCGCCCCAGGAGCCGCCGGTGAGGACGATGCGGTCGGGGTCGGCGAGGCCGGAGGTGACGGCCCATTCACGGACCGCGGCGATGTCCTCCAGTTCGATGAGGCCCACGCGGTGCTTCAGGGCGTCGGTCCAGGCACGGCCGTAGCCCGTCGAGCCGCGGTAGTTGACCCGGACCACCGCGTAGCCGTGGTCGACCCAGGCCGCCGGGCCCGCCGCGAAGGAGTCGTTGTCGTGCCAGGTCGGGCCGCCGTGGATGTCGAAGACCGTGGGGAGCGGGCCGGTGGTGCCCTTCGGCCTCTGGACCAGCGCGTGGATGCGGCCCCCGGGGCCCTCCACCCACACGTCCTCCACCGGCACCGAGCCGGGGGACTTCATGCCGGGCGGGTCGAGCACGACACCGCCCGTCGTGGAGCGCAGCGCCGACGGTTCGGCGGCCGAGGACCACAGGTACTCCACGCTGCCGTCGGGCCGGGCCGTGGCACCGGAGACCGTGCCGGGCGGGGTCGGGATCTCCGTCAGGGCGCGGCTCGCGAGGTCGTAGCGGAACAGCTCGCTGCGGGCCTCGAAGCCGTGCACGATGAGCAGGCCGGAGCCGTCCGGGTACCACTCGGCGCTGACGTCGCCGGGCAGCTCCAGCGCCAGGTCCGTCTCCTCACCCGTGGCCACGTCCCACACCAGGGGCTCCCAGCGGCCGCGGCGCTGATGGCCGATGAGGAGGCGGGTGTCGCCGTCGACGGGGGCGAAGCCGAGGACCTCCAGGCCCAGCTCGCGCGTGCCGCCCTCGGTGTCGTCGAGGTCGGCGACGGGGGTGCCGTCGGGGCGCAGGACGCGCAGGGCCGAGTGCATCGCGTCGCCGTGCTCGGTGTGCTCGACGGCGATGAGGGAGCCGTCGTGGGCGAGGTCGCCGACGCCGGCGGACTCGCGGTGACGGTAGATCTCCACCGGGTCCTCGCCGGTGCGGACGAGGTGGATCGTCGTACCGTCCTCGTCCGTCGAGCGGCCCACGACCGCCGTGCGCCCGTCGCGGCCGAGGGCGAGGCCCGCCGGGTAGGAGGCCTCGAGGCCCGCGGCGGCCGGTTCGTCCTCGCCGCCCGCGAACGGCTGGCGGCGCCACACGCCGAACTCGTCGCCGTCCTTGTCGTCGAACCACCAGATCCACGCGCCGTCCGGGGACAGCACGCCGTCCGTCGTGCCGTTCGGCCGGTCCGTCACCTGGCGCTGGTCGCCCGTCGAGCGGTCCCACGCGTACAGCTCGTACGTCCCTGTCGCGTTCGACACGAACAGGGAGCGGTCCGGCGCGTCCTCCGCCCAGTCGGGCAGGGACACCCGGGGTGCGCGAAAGCGCTTCTCCCAGTCCGGCATCCGCTCCTGCTGTCCCGCCTGTACCACTTGCTCGTGCCGGTCCCGCCGGTCCTGCGCATCGGACGCGTTGCTCTCAGTCATGACCCCATACTGCCCGCCCCGACCGACATCGCGCTGCCGAGGCCCCCAGCCTGTGGATAACCTCCACCGGTCCCCCTTCCCAGCAGGTCAGGGAACGCCCCGGGAGCACCCGGCCGAGCGGTGCCGAACGGCGCCCACCCCGCAGTCCGGACCCTTCGGGCAGCCCCGTACCTTTGGGGTGTGTACCGGTTTCTGCTGACGCCCCGATGGTGGGGGATCAACGTCTTCGTGCTGTTGTCCATCCCCTTCTGCATCTTCATGGGGTCCTGGCAGCTGGGCCGGTTCGAGGACCGCGTGCAGGACCACCGCACCGCGACCGAGCAGGTCTCCGAGGCCCGGCACGAGGCGCCCCGGCCGCTCGCGAAGATGCTGCCGGTGACCAAGGCGACGTCCGGCAAGCAGGTCACCGCGACCGGCCGCTACGGCAAGCAGCTGCTGGTCCCGGGCCGGGAGCTCGACGACAAGCGGGGCTACTACGTCCTGACACTGCTGCGCACCGACTCGGGCGAGGCACTCCCGGTCGTCCGCGGCTGGCTGCCCGGCTCCCCGGACGCGGCCGAGGCCCCCGCCCCGCCCACCGGTGAGGTCACGGTCAAGGGAGCGCTCCAGGCGTCCGAGACCCCGGGCGACAACGGCGTCAGCGCGCAGGGCGGCCTGCCGTCCGGGCAGACCGCGGCGATCAGCGCGGCGTCCCTGGTGAACCTGGTGCCGTACGACGTGTACGACGCGTGGGTCACGCTCGCCAAGGGCGACTCGGGCATGAAGGCGGTGCCCGCGAGCGCCCCGCCGGACTCGGGGCTGGACCTGAAGGCGTTCCAGAACCTCGGCTACACCGCCGAGTGGTTCGCCTTCGTCGGGTTCGTGATCTTCATGTGGTTCCGGTTGCTGCGGCGCGAGGTGGAGTTCGCGCGGGACGCGGAGCTGGGCCTGGTCCAGGAGGAAGAGGAGCGCGTGGTCGCCTGAGGGCGACCACCCCCCTGCCGGGAAAGGCCGGCCCGTCTCTACGCGCCCGCCAGTACGCCCGTCCAGTACACGGTCCCCGCGCACGCGTTGGACACCGTGACCGAGTTCGCGCCCGAGCCGGTACCGGGCGTGTACGTCACCGCCACGCTGCCGTCGGTCGTGCCGTCCTCCGTGGCCAGCTGCGGGGCCGTGCCCGTTTCGCCGCCGGTGGAGGTGCCGCCCGTGTCCGTCGTGTCGCCCGACGGGGTCGGTTCGGGGCTCGGGTCGCCGGGGCCGCCGACGCTGCCGCCGGGGGTGGGGCAGGTCTCCGTGGGGACCCAGGCGAACTTCACGTCGTAGGCGGCTCCGGGCGCGAGCACCAGCTGGGCCGCTTCCAGGGACGGGTCGGGCAGGCCCGCCGCCGCGTCCCCGGCCGCGTGCCGGGCGGTGCTGACCTTGCTGATGTCGGCCGTGCCCTGCGGCAGCGCGCTCACCGAGCCGGGGCCGGTGACCGTACAGCTCGCCGCGGAGACGTTGGTGACGCGGAAGGAGCCGTAGACCGCGCCCGTGGAGTCGGGGGCGGCGCTGCTGCCGGCGGCGGGGCCGAGCTGGGCCGCGGTGCAGGCCGCGATGCCGGCGGCGGTCGTGGAGGAGGGGTCGGCGCCCTGGGTCGCGCCGGTGGCGGCGCCGGTGCCCTTGCCCTTGTCCTCCTCCTTCTTCTCGCCCTTGTCCTTGCCCTCGGGCTTGCCGGAGGTGCCGCCCGAGGTGCTCTCACCGCCGTCCGGTCCCTTGCCCTGGCTCACGCCGCCCTGGGTCTCGGAGGCGTGGCCGATGGCGGACGGGTTGGCGTCGGAGCCGGTGGAGTTGGAGACGTGCACGAGAGCGGGGACGGCCGTGCCGATGAACAGCGCGGCCGCGGCCATGCCGACGACGGCCTGCCGCTTGCGGGTCCGCCGCTGGGGCACCGCCTTGCGGAGGTACTCCAGCGTGCCGTCGCGCGGTTCCACCTCCTGCACCACTTGATGCAGCATCGTGCGCAGGTCCAGCTCGTCCGAGTCGAACCCCTCGGGGCTCTGGTCGTCGGGGCCGTGGTTCACAGTTGCGTTCCCAGCGTGCGATTGCTTCGGATCTTGCCCGTGCGGCCCGGCCGGCTCGTGCCGGTCGGGCCCGTCACGTCCCGCGCTGTCCGGGGCGCTCATGCCGGTGCCTCCATGGCCAGCCGGAGCGCCGCGATGCCGCGCGAGCCGTACGCCTTGACCGAGCCCAGGGATATGCCGAGGGCCTCGGCGACCTGTGCTTCGGTCATGTCCGCGAAGTAGCGCAGCACCAGCACCTCGCGCTGGCGGCGCTGCAGCCCCTTCATCGCCTTGATGAGGGAGTCGCGCTCCAGCTGGTCGTAGGCGCCTTCCTCGGCACTGGCCATGTCGGGCATGGGCTTCGACAGCAGCTTCAGGCCGAGTATGCGGCGGCGCAGCGCGGAACGCGAGAGGTTGACGACCGTCTGCCGCAGGTAGGCCAGGGTCTTCTCGGGGTCGCGGACCCGCTTGCGGGCCGAGTGCACCCGGATGAAGGCCTCCTGGACGACGTCCTCGCAGGAGGCGGTGTCGTCGAGGAGGAGGGCGGCGAGACCCAGCAGCGAGCGGTAGTGCGCGCGGTAGGTCTCGGTGAGGTGGTCGACGGTGGTGCCGGCCGCCGCGTCGTCCTCGGCACCGTCACGCTGGTTCGGTATGCGGGCCGGCCGCGCTGCGGGCACGGGCGCGATCACCGGCATGCCACCGGGCGTACCGGCCATGCGGGGTCGGAAAGCCGCCGGACGGGGCGGTCGTAGGACCGTGCCGCGTGCCGCGCTGAAGTCGAGTACCTCTGCCACGCCTGTTGGACACGCTGACCCCGGTGAGGGTTGTACGTGCCGGGCGTCACTTTCACGCCGACCGTCGCCGTCGACGGTCTACCCGCGTCAGGCTGCACAACAGATGGTGCGTCAAATGCCCTCATGCGTCCCGCTCTTCCCCTATGTCCAATTGTGAACGGACGTCCCCACGCCCGGTTCCAGGCGTCCCCACGCCTGATGAAGCGCTCGCACGGCCGAAGGGCGACCGCAAAGACGCTCCCCGCCCTCCGCACGGTTGCGGAGGACGGGGAGATAAATCCTCTGATGCCGAAGCGCCCCGGACAAGTGGTCCGGACCATCGATCAGCTCACATGTCGCACACAGATCCTACAAACCGCCCACCCCGGCGGCCGGAGGATTTTCGCTGCGCGGGAGTCAGGCCAGCTCGGCGGCCACCACCTCGGCGATCTGCGCGGTGTTGAGCGCGGAGCCCTTGCGCAGGTTGTCCCCGCACACGAAGAGTTCGAGCGCCGTCGGGTCGTCCAGCGCCCGCCGCACCCGTCCGACCCAGGTCGGGTCGGTGCCCACGACGTCGGCGGGGGTCGGGAACTCCCCGGCGGCCGGGTTGTCGAACAGCACGACACCGGGCGCCGTGGCGAGGATCTCGCGGGCCCCCTCGACGGTGACCTCGCCCTCGAAGCGGGCGTGCACGGTCAGCGAGTGCGTGGTGATCACCGGCACCCGGACACAGGTGACGGCCACGGGCAGATCGGGCAGGCCGAGGATCTTGCGGGACTCGTCCCGCACCTTCAGCTCCTCCGAGGACCAGCCGTCCTCGCGCGCCGAACCGGCCCACGGCACGACGTTCAGCGCGACCGGCTCCGGGAAAGGCCCGGTGTTGTCCCCCACGGCCCGCCGTACGTCACCGGGGCCGGTGCCCAGTTCCGTCCCGGCGACCAGGGACAGCTGCTGGCGCAGGGTGGCCACGCCGGCCCGCCCGGCGCCGCTGACCGCCTGGTACGAGGAGGCGACGAGCTCGCGCAGCCCGAACTCGGCGTGCAGCGCGCCCAAGGCCACGATCATGGAGAGCGTCGTGCAGCTGGGGTTGGCGATGATCCCGCGCGGCCGCATCCGCACGGCGTGCGGGTTGACCTCGGGAACGACGAGCGGCACGTCCGGGTCCATCCGGAACGTGCCGGAGTTGTCGACGACCACCGCGCCCTTGGCGACCGCCAGCGGCGCCCACCGCTCGGCGACCTCGTCGGGGACGTCGAACATGGCGACGTCGACCCCGTCGAAGGCCTCCTCGGTGAGCGCGATGACCTCGGTCTCCTCGCCGCGCACGGCCAGCTTGCGGCCGGCCGAGCGGGAGGAGGCGATCAGCCGGATCTCGCCCCAGACGTCGGCCCGCTGGGACAGGATCTGGCGCATGACCGTGCCGACGGCCCCGGTCGCGCCCACCACGGCAAGCGTCGGACGCCCGGACCTGCCGGTCCGGGCGTCCTGTCGGAGGTGGGCCATCAGCGGCCGGTGCCTCCGTAGACGACAGCCTCGTCGCTGTCGGAGTCGAGCCCGAAGGCGGAGTGCACGGCACGGACGGCCTCGGGCACGTCGTCGGCGCGCGTGACGACCGAGATGCGGATCTCGGAGGTCGAGATCAGCTCGATGTTCACACCGGCGTCGGACAGCGCGCCGAAGAAGTCGGCCGTGACACCCGGGTTCGTCTTCATGCCGGCGCCGACGAGGGAGATCTTGCCGATCTGGTCGTCGTAGCGCAGCGAGTCGAAGCCGATGCCGGACTTGTTCTTCTCCAGCGCGCCGATGGCCTTGCGGCCCTCGGTCTTCGGCAGCGTGAAGGAGATGTCCGTCAGGCCCGTGGAGGCCGCGGACACGTTCTGCACGACCATGTCGATGTTGATCTCGGCGTCGGCGATCGCGCGGAAGATCGCAGCCGCCTCGCCCGGCTTGTCGGGCACACCGACGACCGTGACCTTGGCCTCGGAGGTGTCGTGCGCGACACCGGAGATGAGAGCCTGCTCCACCTGCTTTTCCCCTTGCTGCTGCGTCTTTCGAACAACTGGCTCGCTGCTGACCCAGGTGCCCTGGAGTCCACTGAAGCTGGACCGGACGTGGATCGGGATGTTGTACCGCCGGGCGTACTCCACGCAACGGTGGAGCAGCACCTTCGATCCGGACGCCGCCAGTTCGAGCATGTCCTCGAAGGAGATCCAGTCGATCTTCCGGGCCTTCTTCACCACGCGCGGATCGGCGGTGAACACGCCGTCGACGTCGGTGTAGATCTCGCACACGTCGGCTTCGAGGGCGGCGGCCAGGGCCACCGCCGTGGTGTCGGAGCCGCCGCGGCCGAGGGTGGTGATGTCCTTGGTGTCCTGGCTGACGCCCTGGAAACCGGCCACGATCGCGATGTTGCCCTCGTCCACCGAGGTCTTGATCCGGCCCGGCGTGACATCGATGATGCGCGCTTTGTTGTGGACCGAGTCGGTGATGACACCTGCCTGGCTGCCGGTGAACGACTGGGCCTCGTGGCCCAGCTTTTTGATCGCCATGGCCAGCAACGCCATGGAGATCCGCTCTCCGGCGGTCAGCAGCATGTCGAGCTCGCGCCCGGCAGGGATCGGGGATACCTGCTCGGCGAGATCGATCAGCTCGTCCGTCGTGTCGCCCATCGCGGAAACCACGGCAACCACCTGGTTGCCGTTCTGCTTCGCTTCCACGATTCGCTTGGCGACGCGCTTGATGCCCTCGGCATCGGCTACGGAGGAGCCTCCGTACTTCTGCACGACAAGGCCCACGTGCGCTCCTCGCTCAATCCGTCTCTATCCGCTCATACGCATTCGTACCGCGGTCGGCTCAGTCTATCGAGCGTCCGAAAATCCCTTCCGCGATATCGCATGATGAGATTTCAGGGGTACTCGCTCAGACCTGCTCATGCCCACCTGGACACAGGCCACGCGAGAAAGTGCCCGGCGTCACAATCGTCCCCCGACCGACGCCGGTAAGCCAACTTTCAAGCACTAAGGTTCGGCTGTGCGCGTACTTCTGGTGGAAGACGATGCGCCGGTCGCCGAGTCCCTGCGCCGTGGCCTGAGGCGCTACGGCTTCGAGGTCGAATGGGTGACCACGGGCGCGGCGGCGCTGCGGCACGAGGGCCCCTACGACGTCGTCCTGCTGGATCTCGGGCTGCCCGACACCGACGGCCTGGACGTCTGCAAGGCGCTGCGCGGGCGCGGCGACATCCCGATCATCGTGATCAGCGCCCGCAGCGACGAGACGGACCGGGTGGTGGGCCTGGAGCTAGGCGCGGACGACTACGTCTCCAAGCCGTTCGGCGTCCGGGAGGTCATCGCCCGGATAAGGGCGGTCATGCGCCGCACGCAGGCCCGTACGCCCGCGGCGGGCGCCCCCGCGCCCGGCCCCGACCGCTACGGCACGCGCCTGACGATCGACCGCAAGGCGGCCCGGGTGCGCCTCGACGGCGAGGAGGTGGCCCTCGCGCCCAAGGAGTACGACCTGCTGGCCTTCCTCACCGAGGAGCCCGGGGCGCTGATGTCGCGCGAGCAGATCATGGAAGCGGTCTGGGACGCGAACTGGTTCGGGCCGACCAAGACGCTGGACGTGCATGTGGCGGCGCTGCGGCGGAAGCTCGCCGGGGCGATCGCGATCGACGCGGTACGCGGGGTGGGCTTCCGGCTGGAGATCGTCAAGGACGACGGGGCTTCATGAACCGGCAGCTCATCCGGAGCTACATCCTCCTGGTCGCGGTGGCCATCCTCCTGTTCACGGTGCCGGTCGCGTTCACCCTCACCAAGCAGCTGCGCGACGACACCAGGCAGTCCGTCCTGCGCGAGGCCAACACGATGGCGCTGCTGCTGAGCAACGGCACCGGCGCCTCCTGCGAGGCCCTGACCGAGGTGGCCAGGGCGTACGGCGACGTACAGGCGACCCCCACCGCCTCCTGTGACCCGAAGCTGCCCGAGCCCGCCGCGGACGAGGCGCTGACCCGGGCCACGGAGAAGAACGAGGTGACGACGGACTGGGGGTCCGACTTCGTCTGGGGCGAGCACCTGAAGGTCACCGTCCCCGCGCGGGGGGACGCGGCCGTGCGGATCGTCTACTCGACCTCGGACATGACCTGGCGGCTCTGGCAGATCTGGGGCTTCCGGGCCGGGCTCGCAGTGATCGTGCTCGGGGCGGCCGCCGCGATCGGCGCGTTCGCCGCCCGCCGTATCACCCGGCCGCTGCGGCAGCTCAACGACATGGCCAGCAAGTTCAGTGACGGCGACCTGACGGCCCGCTCCCCGGTGACCGGGCCGCCGGAGACCCAGACCCTGGCCCGCACCCTCAACCAGGGCGCGGAACGCCTGGACACGCTGATCGCCGCCCAGCGCATCTTCGTGGCGGACGCGTCCCACCAGCTGCGCACCCCGCTCACCGCGCTGCGGCTGTCCCTGGACAACATCGCGGACGGCGTGGACGACGATTTCGTACGTGAGGACGTGGAGCAGGCGACGGCCGAGGTCGTCCGGATGAGCCGCCTGGTCAACGGCCTGCTGGTGCTGGCCCGGGCCGAGGCCAAGGTGGCGGCGGCCGAGCCGCTCCCGCTGATGGACCTCGTACGGGAACGGCTCGCCGTGTGGAGACCGGCCGCCGACGAGCGCGGAGTCACCATCGCGCTCAGGGGGAGTGCCGACGGCCGGCCGTCTGTGCTGGCCAGTCCCGGTCATCTGGACCAGATGCTGGACAACGTGCTCTCCAACGCCCTGGAGGTGTCACCGGACGGCGGGACGATCACCGTGCGGGTGGACCCCCGGGGCGATGTGGTGGGGGTGTCGGTGCTGGACGAGGGGCCCGGCATGTCGGACGCCGAGAAGTCCCGCGCCTTCGACCGTTTCTGGCGGGGCCAGGGCCTGACCGGGAAGTCCGGCTCGGGTCTCGGCCTCGCCGTCGTCCGGCAACTGGCGACGGACGACGGCGGCACGGTGGCGCTGACGGACGCCCCGGGCGGCGGCCTGTGCGTGACCATCACGCTACGGGCGGCGCCCCACCGGGCCGGCGGCTGAGGGCCCTTTCAGGGGCTCACAGGGCCTTGCTCACCCCTCGGGCATCTTCGAGGAGTGGTGGTTCACGATCAGCCACGTGCCGTTCGGCTGCTTCTCGTAGGCGTAGGTGTAGCGCGCCTTGACGTCGCTCCTCTCGCCCGACCTCGGGTCGGTGAGCGCGAACTCGTACACGCCGGTGTCGATCACGGTGTTCCGGTCGAGGACGTCGACGACGGACTCGATCTTCTTCCCCTGCGGCTTGTTCCGCAGGAAGTGCTCGAAGTAGTCGACGATCTCGGCTCTGTCGGTACGCACGTTGTTGGAGACGGTCGGCAGCAGGACCGCGTCCTTCGCGTACAGGTCGGCGACCTTCTTCGGGTCGCCGGTCCGCAGCGCGGCGTTCCAGTTGTCGAACAGCCCGAGCACCTGCGCCTTGGTGATCGTCCTGGCGGACGTCCCGCCCTTGCTCCCGGAGTCGGCTCCGGCGACCCCGGCACCGGCGGCGAAGGTGCCGGCGGCGAGCACGGCCACGCCGGTGGCGACGGCGACGCGCTTGCGTATGGAGGTGGCTGCGGGGTGGCGGGTCATGTTCATCTCCGGTGAGATCGAGTGGAGTCGGTGAAGTGACTCCAGACTCGCGTCCCACCGGTTAGGGCCCGTGCAGCCCGCGTACAGGGGACGTACAAGGAGCCCCCAAAACACGCGGTGTGACCGAGGGGGCGGGCGCTACCGTCTGCGCATGGAGATATTGCGCTACGTGGCATTCAGCACGGATCCCCGGGGCGGAAACCCGGCAGGTGTGGTGCTGGACGCCACCGGGGCCGACGACGCGACGATGCTGGCGACGGCGGCCGAAGTCGGTTACTCCGAGACGGCGTTCGTGGTGGCGTCCGGCGACGGAACCCTGGACGTGCGGTACTTCAGCCCGCTCGCCGAGGTGCCGTTCTGCGGCCACGCGACGATCGCCACGGCCGTGGCCCACGCGGAGCGGCACGGCACCGGGCGCCTGCTGCTGCGCACCGCTGCGGGCCCGGTCACCGTCACCACCGAACGGTCGGCGGACGGCACCCTGGTGGCGACCCTGGTCAGCGTCGCCCCTCGTACGGCACCCATCGACGAGGGCGACCTGGCCGAACTGCTGGCGATCCTGGGCTGGTCCGAGGCGGACCTGGACCCGGCACTGCCTCCCCGGGCTGCCTTCGCCGGAGCCTGGCACCCGGTCCTCGCCGCCGCGAGCCGGGACCGGCTGGCCCGCCTGGAGTACGACATGGCGGCACTCGGCACGCTCATGGCCCGCAGGGGCTGGACCACGATCGACCTGGTCCAGCGGGAGTCGCCCACCGTCTTCCACGCCCGCAACCCGTTCCCGCCGGGCGGTGTACCGGAGGACCCGGCCACGGGAGCGGCGGCGGCCGCCTTCGGCGGCTACCTGCGGGAACTCGGCCTCGTACCGACCCCGGCCACCCTGACGGTCCACCAGGGCGTGGACATGGGGCGGCCGAGCACGATCACGGTGACGGTACCGGCGGAGCCGACCACCGGAATCGCGGTGACCGGCCCGGCCGTACGGCTCTGATTCCTGCCGGCCACCGCGGCCGGCCGGAGACGCGGCTCCGTCCGCCTTCGGCATCACCGCCTCCCCCGCACCGCCCGGATCACCTCCGCGAGGGCACCCAGGATCCTGGCCCGGTCCCTGGATTCGGCTCCGTCGAGTGCGGAGCGCACGAACAGTACGGCCGCCCAGGCGACGATCAGCAGGGTGAGGACGCTGCACAGGCACAGGGCGGCGACGAGAAGCGGATCCATGGCGGCTCCTTCGGGGGCCTCGGGACGGCGGGAACGTCCATGAAGGTGCCGGGAGAGGGCCGGCCGCCGAGCCGGGCAATCTGGGCGATCGGGGCTTGCTCCGCAGGTCAGCTCGGTAGCTTGGAACTTTCCGAGTCGGCCGACTCGCCCGACTCGGGACCATCGGGCGGCACGAGCGCACGGGTACGGGGGCCATGAAGGAACCACACACGTACTGGACGGAACTGGCCAGGCTGCTGCAGCTGGCCGAGAAGCCCGACACGGCCGCCGTGCACGCGGTGATCCGGGCAGTCCTGGCCTCCCCCCGTGATGCCCCGTCGGACAGCAGCGTCGCGGACTGGTTGGAGATGCGCAGAGTCCCCCGCACCGACGCACGCGTGGTGCTGTTCGTCGGCGCCCTCGAGAGCATCGCGCGTCGGAGGAACCCGGCCGTGCGCATCCCGACGAAGGAACGCTGGCGCACCCTGGCGGCACAGGCGCGCGCGAATCACGGCAAGGGCAACGGGCTCACCGGCCCGGGTGTTCCTCCCCCCGCCACCTCCCGTACCTCCGGCGCCCGGCCGTGCTGGCGGGAGGACGTCACGGGCTCCCCGGCCTGGCAGCTGACGGGGCCGGGCGCGACGGAGCAGGCCGAAGCCCTCAGGACACAGGCCGGAAGAACCGCCGACCGATTGGCGCAGCTGTACGTCGAGGCGCGGGCGGAGCTCGACGACGACCCGTGGCACGACGTCAACCTGGCCCGCCGGATCTCCCGCTGGACCAACTGGCTCATAGGCCTGCTCCGGAGCCGCGGCACGGTCCTCGTCTCCCCCGCCGAGGCCACGCTCATCGCCCTGCTCCCCTTCGTCCATCAGGCGCACCGGTCGCGGACGGCGGCGGAACTGTCCCGCGTCGATCCGACGGACCTCGGGCAGCGGGCCGCGCCGGACGAGGAACGGCGGATGTACGAGGTGCTGCTGGGCGGCCATGAACGGCTCGTCCGGCGTGCGGAGCTGGGTGCCCTGAAGGATCGCCCCGACGGGCGGCGGGAGATCGGGTGGTGGCTGTTCCACCAGTGGGCGGGACGACAGCCGGGCCGGCTCACGGAGTTCCTGTCGGCCGTGGGCGCCGAAGGCACCGGCCTCGAGGCCGTACTCGACCCGGAGCTCCTGGCGCGCCTGCTGGGCTCCGCCCACTCCGGACCGAACGAGTTGTTCGACGCCGCCCGTCCGGACCATCTGCGTGAGTACCCCTACCAACTGGATTTCGACGGCCGGGACTTCCAGGTCGTGCGGGAACGGCTGGTGGGATCCCTCTTCGCCGTCGCGCACGGCATGGCGGTCGAGGCCACGGACCTCTCCTCGGTGATCGTCCGGCACGTGGGCGTTCCCGACCCCCTCGACCCGGCGAGGCTCCTCGGCACGGTGGACAAGGCCTCCTGGCAGCCGCGCGGGGAAGGCATCGGGCTCAGGGCCGGCTGCGGCCATCCCGCCGTGGTGGCCGCCCTGACCGAGCACGCGCACCGGCTGGAGTCCCTGTTGCGGGCCGTCCGGCGGGCCGCGGCGCCCGACTTCGACGCGCTGCCCCTGTACACGGGCGTCGAGGAGGTCCGTGAAGTCGACACCGAGGGCAAGGCCGTCCCCGTCGGCGGTGTCATCCGCTTCCGGCTCGACGAGGAACGCGTCCAGGAACTCCTCATGGGGGAGAACCTCTACCGCGACCGGTCCCTCGCCATCCGCGAGCTGTACCAGAACGCCCTGGACGCCTGCCGCTACCGCCGGGCCCGGTCCCAGGCCGCCGAGACCGTCAGCGGGTACGTGGGGCGGATCGAGTTCACCCAGGGGTACGACGAGGACGAGAAACGGCACTACCTGGAGTGCGAGGACAACGGCGTCGGCATGGACGAGGTCACCCTGTCCGAGGTGTTCTCGCAGGCCGGCGTACGTTTCACCGATCTTCCGCGGTTCCAGGAGGAACGGCAGGAGTGGCAGAGCCGTGGCGTCACCATGCATCCGAACAGCCGGTTCGGCATCGGCGTGCTCAGCTACTTCATGCTCGCCGACGAGATCCGCGTGACCACCTGTCACATGAACGGCGTCGACGGTCGCTTACGTGAGATCACGGTCCTGATCAGCGGCCCCGGCCACTACTTCCGGGTCCGGCCCACCGACCGCCCGGGATCCATCGGCACCACGGTCCGCCTGTATCTGCGGGACGACGACAAGGCACCTTCCTGCGTACGGGAGTTGCGCAGGCTCCTGGGAATCGCGGAGTTCGCGACCACCGCCCGGCAGGGCGGGCAGACCGTGACCTGGGAACCCGGTGTCCTGCGCCCGCGGGAGGCACTCGGGCTGCGAACCGACGGCTTCGAGGCCCACGGCCGCCTGGTCTCCTGGTCGGCCGGACCGGACGGGACGGACGGCCAGGTCGTCTGGTGCCGGTCCGGCGGAGGCGTCCTGGTCGACGGGATCCACACCGAACCCCGGGTACGGCGAGGCGTTCTGACCGACCCGGGCGACACGCGCCGACTGCGCGGTGCCGTGGTCAACCTCACCGGCAGGACCCGGCCCCGCCGACTCTCCGTGGACCGCACGGAAATCCTGGACACCGACGTCTGCGCGGACGTGGAGTCCCTGCTCAGGGCCGCGCTGCCGACGCTCCTGTCGGCCGATCCCCCGCTTCTGGACCCCGAGTGGCTCGCCGAGGTCGCGGGCCACAGTCCCCGGCTCGCCGACATCGTGACGGAGGCGGCGGGAGCGGCGGGGTACGAGATGGAACTGCACGGTCATCGGTCGGCCGTGGCCGCCACGGGGTTCTTCCCCCTGGACGCTCTGACCGTCCACCAGCGCGACTCCACGCTCAGGGACTACGAGGCAGCCCTGGGCGAGACCCCGGCCGGGAGGGTGGGCGGCACCATGGACGACCGCATCCTGCTCTGGCGGCTGCTGGCCCACCGGCCCAACGCCGAGCTGACGGCCCTCTCGGCGGTCGTTCCGGACTTGGAGCAGGTGGAGCGGGTGCTTCCCGCAATTCCGTCCGATGTCCTCGCGTGCACCCCTGTCCTCGATGCCTGGAACGAGCGCCACTGGCCGTTCCCGGACATCGAGAACCATCTGTCCGCTCCCGGACACGCGCTGTTCCTGGCCGGCATCCGTGCGATCTCCTACCGCGAGGCCGTGGAGCGCCTGAGAGAACTGCGCCTGCCGACACCGAGACCGACCGAGGAGGATCCCGTCGTCGACGAGATCAACCTCGCGCTCATGAGCGGTGACCTGACCCCTCCGCTCCGCCGGGGTTCGCTGTCGTCCTGGATCAGCGGCGCCGGTCGAGTGCCCCCGGGTCACCTGCTCAAGGCCCGTGCCGAGTTCGGCATCAGTCTCGGTGAGGCCGCCCGGCGCATGAGGGCGTTCGGACTCACCGTCCCGGAACCTGACCCGTCGGCGGAGGACGTGGACGAGCGGGCACTGGTCCTTCTCAGCAACAACCTGAACGGCCGGAGCCCCTGGCTCGGTGTCCGCAGACCCGTGGCTCCCGGTCACCTCCTCAAGGCCCACCGCGAGCTCGGCATCGGCCTCGGCACGGCCGTCCAGTGGCTGAGGTGGTTCGGCTTCACCGTCACGGCGGACACTTCCCTGCTGGAGGCCGCGGACGACAGGACACTGCGTCTGGTCAGCCACCACCTGCGCGGGAAGGACCCGCTGGACCCCGAGGAGCCGGTTCCCCTCGGCCATGTGCTGCACGCCGCGGCCGAGTTGGAGCGGACAGTGCCCGACGTCGCACGGGACCTGCGGGCCCTCGGATTCCGTCCGGAACTCGCCCCCGCCCGGGAAGAGCAGGCCGACGACTTCCTCCGGCGGAGCACGGAATGGGGGTGGGGCGCCCGTGAGTGGCGAAGCCTCGGCGAGAAGGACGCGATCCCGCCCGGTGTACTGGCCCGTGTCTCATCCGCGCGGGGCGTGCCCCCGTCCGACATGGCCCGGTGCATCGAGGCGCTGGGACTCCCCACACCCGCCGCGCTGCCGAACCGGGCGCGGGACACCGACGTGGTGATCCTCAGCGCCCACGCCAACGCCAAGGCCCCCTGGATCCCGGCGGACGACTCCGTGACGATCCATCAGGTGGCGAGAGCGTCGATCGAGACCGGACTCCCGCCCGCGGAGGTGGCATCCCGGCTGCGCGCCTACGGTCTCGTACCACCGGACATCCCGTTCCCTCCGAGCGCCGAGGCGCAGGACGACATCCTGCTCGAGGCGAATCGGCGTCCCGGGTCCTCCGGGGCGCCTCTTTCCCCGGACCGACCGGTGTCGGTACACCATGTGGTCCTGAAGTCCTCAGGCCTCGGCATGCCACCGCGGACCGTCGTCGACCGTCTCGCCCAGTACGGTCTGGTCGCGCCGCTCGAGGCGGCACCGGAGGATGCCTACGCGTTCGACCACTACCTCCTCGGCCTGGACGACGAGACCAAGCAGCCGCTCGATGAAGGCCGGCCCGTCCCCCTGCACCGTCTGGTCGCCGTCACCCGGAGGCTGTCCAAGGAACCCCACGAGATCGCGGAACGACTGTCAGCGTTCGGCTTCCGGGTCCCCGAGGACCGGATCGGCCGACTGGACGAGACCGACCACCGGATCTCCCGGCTGAAACCCGCCCCGGGCAAGCGGACCCCGCCCACCGGCCTCGCCGAGCCGCTCTCCGACTTCCTGTACATCGCCCGCCACTTCGACCTGCCCGCCCGGGAACTCGTGGAGCGGCTGGAACGTCTGGACGTCGATCTCCAGCGCATCCGCGACGCCGTCCGCGCCGCGCTGCCCGAAGTACCCGGCCTGATCATGGAACAGGAGCCGCGCGCCGCCCGGCCGGTCGAGGTTATTTGACCTCGCGCATCCCCAACGGCCCGCCGATCTCCTCCGCCATGACCCTGCCCGCCTCGAACTCCAGGGTGTCGTCGCCGATGCCCTGGTCCGTGTCCAGGCCGTCGAGTTCGGCGAGGGGCTGGTTGAGGCGGACGTGGGCGAGGACCGACTGGAGGGCGCGGAGGGTCGCGGAGGCGGTGGAGCCCCAGTTGGAGAAGTAGGAGAACTGCCACCACCACAGGGCCTCCGTGGTGCGGCCCGCGCGGTAGTGGGCCATGCCGTGGCGCAGGTCCGTGATGACGTCCGTGAGGTCGTCGGAGATCCGGGCCGGGACCGGGGCCTTGCGGGGCTCGTAGGGGTCGAAGACTTCGGAGTAGATGTCGATCGGGTCCAGCAGGCGGGCCAGGTTCTCGCGGAGTTCGTCGACGTCCGGCTCGGGGCCCGAGTCGGGCTCGTAGCGCTCGTCCGGCACGATGTCCTCGTGCGCGCCGAGCCGGCCGCCGGCCAGGAGGAGTTGCGAGACCTCCAGGAGGAGGAAGGGCACGGCCGATTCCGGCTCGTCGCCCTTCGCGACCTCCGTGACGGCGACCAGGAAGCTCTCGACCTGGTCCGCGATCTGGACCGCGAAGTCGTCCGGGTTCTGATCGGTCGCGTGCAGCGTGGCGTCAGACATCTAGGAGTCGTCTCCCCTCGAAGGCGCGGCCGAGGGTGACCTCGTCCGCGTATTCCAGGTCGCCACCCACCGGGAGGCCGCTGGCCAGGCGGGTGACCTTCAGGCCCATGGGCTTGATCATGCGGGCGAGGTACGTGGCGGTCGCCTCGCCTTCGAGATTCGGATCCGTGGCGAGGATCAGCTCGGTGACCGTGCCGTCGGCGAGCCGGGCGAGCAGCTCCCTGATGCGCAGGTCGTCGGGCCCCACCCCGTCGATCGGGCTGATCGCGCCGCCCAGGACGTGGTACCGGCCCCGGAACTCACGCGTCCGCTCGATCGCCACGACATCCTTCGGCTCCTCGACCACGCAGATCACCGCGGGGTCGCGCCGGGTGTCGCGGCAGATGTTGCACAGCTCCTCCTGCGCGACGTTGCCGCAGGTCGCGCAGAAGCGGACCTTCGCCTTGACCTCCATGAGGGCCTGGGCGAGGCGCCGTACGTCCGTCGGTTCGGCCTGGAGGATGTGGAAGGCGATCCGCTGGGCGCTCTTGGGACCGACGCCGGGCAGCCGCCCCAGCTCGTCGATCAGGTCCTGGACCACGCCTTCGTACAACGGACTGCCCTTCCTGGGACTTCGAGACCTTCGAGGAATTCGCGGTCTTCGAGGTCGGTCGTCGCGTACGGCCTTCCCGTACGTACCGTAGTTGTCAGCCGCCCGTCCGAGGAAGGCGGCGGGCGTCTCAGAACGGCAGCCCCGGGATGCCGCCGCCGCCCAGACCCTGCGCGAGCGGGCCCAGCTTCTGCTGCTGGAGCGCCTGCGCGTTCTCGTTGGCCGCCTGGACCGCCGCCACGACCAGATCGGCCAGCGTCTCGGTGTCGTCGGGGTCGACCGCCTTCGGGTCGATCTTCAGGGCGCGCAGTTCGCCGGCGCCGGTGACGGTCGCGGTCACCAGGCCACCGCCCGCCTGCCCGTCGACCTCCGTCTGCGCCAGTTCCTCCTGTGCCTGTGCCAGGTCCTGTTGCATCTTCTGGGCCTGCTGGAGCAACTGCTGCATATTGGGCTGGCCACCACCGGGGATCACGATCAGCTCCTTGCTCGGTACGGGTTTTCCCGTTCGGCACGAGCCTACGTGGTCAGGCCTGCCGTCGCCCCAGCACTCTTTCGAGTGATCCCCTCTCGCGCCCTATACCGGATCAAGGAATACTTCCGGGCGGAAAAGAGGCGAAAGCTGCGCCTTCGCCACCCATTGGGGGGTAGGAAGGGTCCGGCGCGTCAGGTGTGTCGTTCGTCGCGCAGTGTGAGTCGGCTGGGACCGCGCGTGGTCGTTCGTGGTCAGTAGGGAGTGCCGGGTGGGTCAGCCGGAGATGCAGCCCGAGGTGCCGCCTCAGGACGGACGGGGCGAGGGGGCGGTCCGGCCGGGGCCGGGCGATCTGACGGGGCGGGCCTTTCCGCTCGGGGACTGGGGCGAGCCGGCGGTCCGGCTGGACGAGCTGTACCGGTGGGTGGAGCGCGGGGCGCTGCGGACGGCGGCCTGGTATCTCGCGGACCGGGTGTGGAAGCGGCGGTGCGCGCGGGTGCTGCGCTCCGGGGCCGCGGTGGGGGCGGTCACCGGCGTCGCGCTGCCCCTGCTGGAGCTGACCGGGGTCGCCGGCGGGGTCGCGCCCTGGGGGTGTCTGGCGCTGCTGCTGGGGGTGGCGTGTGTGGCCGTCGACCGGTACTTCGGGGTGACGTCGGGCTGGATGCGGGACGTGGCCACCGCGCAGGCCGTGCAGCGGCGGTTGCAGGCGTTGCAGTTCGACTGGGCGGCGGAGTGCGTGCGGGAGGTGCTGGGGCCGGCGGAGGGGACGGCCGCGGAGGCCGCCGAGCGGTGTCTCGGGGTGCTGCGGAGGTTCACCGAGGACGTGAGTGAGCTGGTCCGGGTGGAGACCGGGGACTGGATGGGCGAGTTCCGGGCCGGGGGTGCGCCGGTGGGGATGCAGGCGGTGGTGTTGTCCGGTGGGGGGCGAGGGGCTGAGGTGGGGGGTGTGAACGGGCGGTTCTCCGTCCCGCCACCGGGGGGCGGCGCCCGGCCGAACATGCCCCGACAGCGGCCGCCGGAGCCGCGGTGAGAGTGCGGGGTCAGTTCTCGTCGCCCTGCGCGCACAGGCTGAGACCCTCCGGGGTCCAGCACGGTACGTGGCCGTGGGTGCGGGTGACGTCCTGGCCGTTGCCTCGGGAGAGGTACGTCAGGAAGCTCGACGCCAGGGAGTCGGCCGGGGGACGGCCGTAGGTGTAGGCGTACTCGATCTCGCGGTACGGGTAGGCGCTCGTGCCGTGTTCGATGGCGTCGACGGAGGCGGGGTCGCCGTCCAGGCGCAGGGAGTGCAGGCCCTTCGCGCGGGCGGCCAGGTTCAGTTCGCTGTAACCGACGGCACCCGGGAGGCCGGCGACCGTCGTCAGCACCTGTTCCGTGGAGTCGAGTTCGCAGCGGATGACGTCCGCCGTCGGGTCGTCCTTGTGGACGCAGTCGACGGAGGAGTTGGCGATCTCGCCCCGGCCCAGTACCCGGCGCTGGAAGACCTGCCGCGTCCCGGACCCCGCGTCCCGGCTGACCAGGTGCACGGGCAGGTCCGGGCCGCCGAGCTGCTTCCAGTTGCGGATATCGCCCCGGTAGAGGCGCCGTACGTCCGCCGTGGAGAGGTTCCTCAGGCCCACGTCGTCGTTGACCACCAGCGCGAAGACGGACACCGCCACCCGGTTCTCGCGCAGTGCGGGCAGGCCGGCCGGCTTGGGGCCGTCCGACAGAGCCACCACCGGCGGGGAGCCCCGCCCGTCCCGTACCGCCCGGTCGCCGGCCGCCGCGAGTTCCCGGATCCCGGCCGTCGAACCGTGGGCGTCCACCTCGATGACCGGGTCGCCGCCGCAGTCCCGCTCGTACTTGGCGGCCACCTCGCGCAGGACGGGCGCGAAGGCGGTCGAGCCGGTGAGGGTGAGGGTGCCGCTCGCGCAGCCGATCGGGGGCGGGGTGTCGTCCTGGACGACGACGATCGCCGCGAGGGTCACGACGCTCACCGTGAGCGCGAGGGTGATCAGCCGCGCCGCCCGGCTGAACAGCGGCGGCTTGTCGTCCGGCGTGGCACTGCGGTTGGGGTGCACCTCGCCGTCACGCAGGCCTCCCACCAGCCGGATCTCGTCGCCGACATCGCCGCCGGCGAGCAGCACGAGCAGCTTGAAGTGGTCGCCCCGGTTGAGCGGGACGCGGGGCATGCGCAGCGTGTTGCCGTCGTAGGCGAAGCCGCGGGCCGCGGTGAAATGGTCCATGAGGTGGTCGGTGTCCGACGGCTGGGTCACCGAGACGCCCCGCACGGTACGGCCCGCGAACACCGCGGTCAGGCCGTGCAGTTCGGGGCCGGTGTAGTCGTCGCGGTCGATGCCCTGCGAGCCGTCGTTCTCGATGCGCAGCAGGACCAGGGTCGCGTCGGCCATGCCGGGCGCCTCGTCGAACAGGCCGAGACGGCGGTTGGCGCGGCCCGAGCGCACGTCGTCGCCGATGGCATTGTCCATCTGCACGCGGTAGCCCACGCGCTTGCGGCGCGGTACCCGGCGCTCGTACCAGACCATGACGCCCGAGGCGATGATGCCGAGCAGGGCCGTCGCCACGGCCACGAGGTTCTCCGCGCTCAACCACTCCACCGTGGGTGCCCCCGCCGCCGCCCGGACTCGATCGTCCGGTCACCGTACGGCTGTACGAGCGGGTATCCGGATTTCGTCGGCTTGAATTCGCCGAACGTTCAACGACCTCGGGGCAACCGGAAGTTGGTCATTCCTTGGAGTACGTCAGCCGCTCCCCGCTGCTCGTGTTCACGCGCTGGAGCGTGTAGTCCGTCAGGAGGGTGACCTCGGTGGCCTCGCCCGGGGTGCAGGCGGAGCGCGGCTGCCCGACCGTCACGGTGGACGGGCCGATGTTCAACGGGCCGTCGGAGCCAGGATCGTCGGTCAGCTCGCCCTCGAACACGCAGTGGTAGGTGCCGCCTCCCTTGGTGGGGCCGTCGGCCACGAGGGACAGGACCGTGTCGCCCGGTTCGCCCTGCTGGATCGTCAGGGAGCGGGTGTGCTGCCCGTCGGCGTTGTCGATGGTGGTGGTCCAGGTGCCGAGGTACGCCGTGGGGATCGCGCCGTCCGCCGGGGAGGATGCGGTGGTGTCCGGCTGCGAGGCCTGCGGGGAGGAGCCGGAGTCCGAGGGGGCGCCGGTGTCCTGCGTGGGGGTGGGGCGGTCGTCGGCCCGGTCGCCCTCGCCGCCCTGCATCAGCGCGTACACCGAGCCGCCGGCGGCCAGCGCGACGACCAGGGCGATCACGACGAGCAGGGCGGTGGAACGGCCGTTGCGGGGCGGGTCTTGCGGGGGGCCGTAGGGCGGGGGCGTGCCGTAGGGCGGTGGGCCGTAGGGCGGGGTGGAGCCGGGCTGGGGGTGTTGTTGGGGGTAGCCGTAGGCCGGTGCCGGGTACGGGGGCGGGGGTGCGTAGGGGCCGGGCGGGATGCCCTGGCTCGCGGCCATGGTGGGCAGGTGGTTCAGCGGTGGGCCCTCGCCTGGCGGACCCGGTGGGGGTGGGGCGGTGGGTGCCTGCGGCGCAGGGGTCGGCGACGATTCGTCGGTGGTCGGGGCGTGTTCGGGGGTGGCGTCGGCTCCGTACTCCGGCTGCGGGGCGGTGGGGGCTGGTCGCGCCCACGCGGCGGAGCCGCCCATGTCAGGGCCCCGCGCCCCTTGGGTCTCTGGATCCTCTGTCTCCAGCAAGCGCACCGCATGCCGACCCAACTGGGCCACCAGTGCGCCCGGCAGCCATGGGTCGAGGGCGCGGCCGTCGGCGACGGTGTCGTCCGCGCCGGTGCGTTCCAGGACGCGGTCGAGGGTCGGGCGGGCGGCGGGGTCCTTGCGGAGGCAGTCGCGTACGAGGTCGGCGATGCCCTCGGGGACGCCCGTCAGGTCCGGTTCCTCCTGGGCGATGCGGAACATCAGCGCGTGCACACCGCTGTTGGCGGTGCCGAAGGGCAGGGCGCCGGTCGCGGCGTAGGCGAGGACGGAGCCGAGACAGAAGACGTCGCAGGCCGGGGTGATGCGGTCGCCCCGCACCTGCTCGGGCGCCATGAAGCCGGGCGATCCGACGAGCGCGCCGGTGCGCGTGAGCCCGCCGTCCGTCACGGTCTCCAGGGCCCGTGCGATACCGAAGTCGATGACGCGCGGGCCGTCGATGGTGACCAGCACGTTGGACGGCTTGAGGTCGCGGTGGACGATGCCGGCGGCGTGGATGTCCTTGAGCGCGTGCGCGAGCCCGGCCGCGAGGATGCGGACCGTCCGCTCGGGCAGGGCACCGTGGTCGTGCCCGACGACCTGCTGGAGACTCGGCCCGGCGACATACCCCGTGGCGACCCACGGCACCGCCGCCTCGGTGTCCGCGTCCAGCACCGGCGCCGTCCAGTACCCGCCGACCCGCCTCGCGGCCCCCACTTCCTGCCGGAACCGCTCCCGGAACTCCTCCTGCGCGGCCAGCTCCTCGCGCACGAGTTTCACGGCGACCGTACGGCCCCGCTCCGAGCGCGCCAGATACACCTGCCCCATACCGCCGGCGCCGAGCCGCGCGAGCAGCCGATAGGCACCGATGCGTACGGGATCCCCGAGCCCCAGCTTCTCCATCGCTCAGCCGCCTTCCCCCCACACGTGAGCAACAGATCGAGAATAGTGCGGGGGCGGGGCGGGGTGACCTGGGCGAACTCTACGGTTCCGTAACAGGCGGACCCACCTGGTCGAGCACGGTGGACAGGCGTTCCAAGAGCCGCACCGCCTCCGCCAGTTCCGCCTCCCCGAACTCCTGGGCGAGCCGGTCGGCGAAGGCCGCGTGTCCGGGTTCGATCCGGGCGATCGCCGCGCGCCCCTCCTCGGTCGGTGCGAGGAGCTTGGCGCGGCGGTGCGCGGGGTTCGGCCGGTACTCGGCGAGGCCGCGTTCCACCAGCAGGTCGGCGATGCGCTGCACGCTCTGCCGGGTGATGCCCATGGCGCGGGCGATGCCGGAGACGGGCAGCGGCTCGCCGAGGACCGCGCCGAGCACCTGCCACCAGGCGGCGGTGAGCCCGGCGGGCCGGGCCAGTTCCTCCGCGACGGCGAGGAACTGGCCGTTGAGCCTGAAGACTCCGAGGGCGCTGCGGCTGAACAGGTCCTGGCGCTCCCGGCTCACAGCGCGCCGGCCTTCTCCAGCACCGCGTACGCCGCCGCGTCGGAGTCGTGGAACAGCCGGTACCAGGCGTCGAGCACCTCACCCTCGTAGACCCCGAGCAGCCGGAGGATCTCCCGGGCGAAGGCGACGGGCTCGGTCGGGCCGGCGGTGACCAGGGGGCCGTCGGTGACGGCGTCGGTCTCGACGTAGCGCTCGCCGCCCGCGTAGCCGGTCGCGGCCAGGTAGAAGGAGACGGCGCTGGTGTGGTCGCGGTCGTCGAGCAGGCCCTCCCGGGCCAGTCCGGCGGTGGCCCCGCAGATCGCGGCGACCGGCACGCCCGCTTCCAGGAACGCCCGGGCCTTGCGGGCGAAGGGCGCGAGGTCGTCGCTCGTGTCCCAGAGGTCGGCGCCCGGGAGGATCAGCAGGGCGCTGTCCTCGGGGCGTACGTCGTCCAGCGCCGTGTCGGGCTGGATGCGCAGCCCGCCGATGCTGGTGACCGGGGCCGTGGACGGGCCGACCGTGCGGATGGTGTGGCCGGCGCGGGCGAGGTGGGCCGTGGCGTGGCCGGTCTCCCAGTCGGCGAGGGTGTCGTAGACGGCGAGATGGACGGGCTTGGCGCTCATGGCTCCTCCTGGAGTTCCGTGTATGACAACATACTGTCGATTAGGCAGCATGCTGTCAATATCCGTGGGAAGGTCCTCCGTGTGAGACCTCGTGTGAGACCTCGTGTGAGACCTCGTGTGAGACCTCGTGGGACACCTCCCCGTCGACAACCTGTCGCGGAAACCCCCAGACCTCACACACGACGCCGATTTCCCGCGCGCACTCCGCATGCCTACGCTCGCCCGCATGACCCCTCAGCCGAACCCCGAAGCCGGTGCCGCCGTCAAGGCCGCCGACCGTGACCATGTGTTCCACTCCTGGTCCGCCCAGGAACTCATCGACCCGCTCGCCGTCGCCGGCGCGGAGGGGTCGCACTTCTGGGACTACGACGGCCGCCGCTACCTCGACTTCTCCAGTGGGCTCGTCTACACGAACATCGGCTACCAGCACCCCGAGGTCGTCGCCGCGATCCAGGAGCAGGCGGCGAAGATGACGACGTTCGCGCCCGCGTTCGCGATCGAGGCGCGGTCGGAGGCGGCACGGCTGATCGCCGAGCGGACCCCCGGCGACCTGGACAAGATCTTCTTCACCAACGGCGGCGCCGACGCCGTCGAGCACGCCATCCGCATGGCCCGGCTGCACACCGGACGCCCCAAGGTGCTCTCGGCGTACCGCTCGTACCACGGCGGCACACAGCAGGCCGTGAACCTCACCGGCGACCCGCGCCGCTGGGCCTCCGACAGCGGCACGGCCGGGGTCGTGCACTTCTGGGCGCCCTATCTCTACCGCACCCGCTTCTACGCCGAGACCGAGGAGCAGGAGTGCGCGCGGGCGCTGGAGCACCTGGAGACGACGATCGCCTTCGAGGGGCCCTCGACCGTCGCGGCGATCATCCTGGAGACGATCCCGGGCACGGCCGGGATCATGGTCCCGCCGCCCGGCTACCTCGCCGGTGTGCGCGAGATCTGCGACAAGTACGGGATCGTCTTCGTCCTGGACGAGGTCATGGCCGGGTTCGGACGCACCGGTGAGTGGTTCGCGGCCGACCTGTTCGACGTCACGCCCGACCTGCTGACCTTCGCGAAGGGCGTGAACAGCGGCTATGTGCCGCTGGGCGGTGTCGCGATCTCCGGCGCGATCGCGGAGACCTTCGGGAAGCGGCCCTACCCCGGCGGTCTGACCTACTCCGGGCACCCGCTGGCCTGCGCGGCCGCCGTCGCGACGATCAACGTCATGGCGGAGGAGGGCATCGTCGAGAACGCGGCCCGGCTGGGCGCGTCCGTCGTCGGGCCGGAGCTGCACGCGCTCGCCGAGCGGCACCCGAGCGTCGGCGAGGTGCGCGGCGCCGGCATGTTCTGGGCGCTGGAGCTGGTGCGGAACAAGGAGACGCGCGAGCCGCTGGTGCCGTACAACGCGGCCGGGGAGGCGAACGCGCCGATGGCCGCCTTCGCCGCCGCCGCGAAGGGCGGCGGGCTGTGGCCGTTCGTGAACATGAACCGGACGCATGTGGTGCCGCCCTGCAACATCAGCGAGGCGGAGCTGAAGGAAGGCCTCGCGGTCCTGGACACGGCGCTGTCGGTGGCGGACGAGTACACGGCCTAGACCGGGGCCGAACAGGAGAGTAAACAGCTGTAAACCCGTCAGTAGCCGACAACCTCGCGCCTCATTCGAACGCGTAAGGTGGCGTGCTCGTAGACATACATATACGTGCACGCCACCCGAACGCGACGAGGGAGACGCCCTGACCATGCCCGGCAGCACCGGCAACGGCGCCGTGACGCGCAGCACCCTGCGCCAGCAGATCGCGGACGCGCTTCGTGACGAGGTGCTGGCCGGACGACTCCAGCCGGGTCAGGAGTTCACGGTCAAGGAGATAGCCGAGCAGTACGGGGTGTCCGCGACGCCGGTGCGCGAGGCCCTGGTCGACCTCTCCGCCCAGGGGCTCCTCGACGCCGACCAGCACCGCGGCTTCCGGGTCCACGAGTACTCGGCCGAGGACTTCCGCGGCATGATCGAGGCCCGCGACCTGGTCATCGAGGGGATGTTCCACGCCCTCACCTCCGGGCAGCGGGCCTCCCTCCAGCCCGACGACCCACGGGTCGCCGCCGTGCTCGCCGGGGTCCGGCGGCGTGGCGAGGAGGCCCAGCGGGCGGCGGGGGCCGGTGACCTCACCGTCCTCATCGGCTACGACCTGCGCTACTGGCGCGAACTCGCCGCGCTCTTCGGCAACCCGTATCTGGGCGACTTCCTGCACCGGCTGCGCGTCCAGACCTGGGTGGGCGCGGTGCAGCATCTGCGCCGGCTCCCCGACCTGCGCGGCGAGCTGTGGGCCGGCCACACCGCGCTGGTCGACGCCCTGGCCGCCCAGGACACCGTCACGGCCCGGTCGATCATCGCCGGCTACAACTCCCACTCGCTGGCCCTGATCGAGCGCCTTGCCTCCTGACTGCCTGCGTCGCAGCTGTCCGTATGGGTATGGGACATGCACGACAGGAGCCTCTGCCGTGCCGCACCGATACGCTTCCCTGACCACCGTGCTACCCGACGCCACCCGACCGCTGAGCTGAGCGAGGAGCCTTCTTTGGCCTGTGACCTGTGGCTGGTACCGCTCGTCGACGTCTTGTGCCACACGCCGGACAACCCGTTCGCCGAGGAACTCGCGCAATACAACAAGGTGCTCGCCGAGGCCGGGTTGCCGCCGGTGCCGGTGTACCAGTACATGCCGGGCCTGTCCGGCGAGGTCGCCCCGGTCGCGGGCTTCGACTACGACGCGCTGCACTTCCTGCGCCGCGCCTATCTGCTCCAGGTGTGCGGCCTGCCGGTGACGCCCGTGGACGAACTCGGCGGCGACTACGAGCAGTTGCTGGAGATGTTCGAGTCGACGGCCCAGCAGTCGCATCTCGTGTGGCACTACGACCACGCGGGCGCGTACGTCCCCGTCGACTTCCCCAGCCCGCTCGCCGACGACGATCTGCTCGCGGGCGGCGGCCCACTGGGCTCCTCGCACGCCCTGCTGCGGGAGCTGGAGACGGTCGCCCCCGCCCTGGGCATCGACCCGGCCAACCCCCCGGCCGCGCCCCAGGCCCCCCTGGCCCCCACGGAGCTGGAGGAACCCGCCGTCCCCGCCCCGTACGACCCCAGCCCGTTCGCCCGCGAACGGCACGTCTGGCTCGGGTTGCACGCGGCCGTGACACGGAGCCTGGCGCAGGGGTCGATGATCGTCTTCAGCTGAGGGCGGAGCAGGAGCCGATCGGAAGGTGCGTCCATGACGAGTGAGCAAGCCCGCCTGACCGCGATGATCACAACGGTCGAGCAGGAGGCGCCTGAACCTGCTCACCGGCTCGCTGGCCCTGGATCTGATGGTCGGGGGAGGCACCCTGCCCACCACGCACCGCCAGGCGCTGGACGCCCTGCGGGAGGCGGACGCCCCGCTGGTCGCGGAGTTGGCGGACGAACTGCGCCAGGACAGGCGCGACTCGGACATCCAGGCCGTCAAGCTGCTCCGCGAACGCACCGGCATCGACCTGGCCGGCGGCTATCACCTCGTCCGGGAACTGGCGGCACAGCTCGGCCGGTGACCAAGGGTCGCCCCTCGGGTCACCGGCCGCAGCAGCAGGCGTTCTACAGGAACGAGTTGATCTCGATCGTCTCGTCCCGGCCCGGGCCCACGCCGATCGCGGAGATCGGGGCGCCCGACATCTCCTCCAGCGCCTTGACGTAGGCCTGGGCGTTCTTCGGCAGGTCGGAGAAGGACTTGGCCTTGCTGATGTCCTCGTTCCAGCCCGGCAGCATCTCGTAGACCGGCTTCGCGTGGTGGAAGTCGGTCTGGGAGTACGGGAGCTCCTCGACGCGCTTGCCGTCGATCTCGTACGCCACGCAGACCGGGATCTGCTCCCAGCCGGTGAGGACGTCGAGCTTGGTGAGGAAGAAGTCCGTCAGGCCGTTGACGCGGGTGGCGTACCGGGCGATGACGGCGTCGAACCAGCCACAGCGGCGGTCACGGCCGGTGGTGACACCGCGCTCGCCGCCGATGCGGCGCAGGGCCTCGCCGTCCTCGTCGAAGAGCTCCGTCGGGAACGGGCCCGCGCCGACACGGGTCGTGTAGGCCTTGAGGATGCCGATGACCCGGCTGATCTTCGTCGGGCCCACGCCGGCGCCGGTGCAGGCGCCGCCCGCGGTCGGGTTCGAGGAGGTGACGAAGGGGTACGTGCCGTGGTCGATGTCGAGGAGCGTGCCCTGGCCGCCCTCGAAGAGGACCACCTTGTCGTCCTCCAGGGCCTGGTTCAGGACCAGGACCGTGTCGGCGACGTACGGGCGGAGCTTCTCGGCGTAGGCCAGCAGCTCCTCGACCACCTGGTCCACGGCGATCGCGCGCCGGTTGTAGAGCTTGGTGAGGACCTGGTTCTTGATGTCGAGGGCCGCCTCGACCTTCTGCGTGAGGATCGACTCGTCGTAGAGGTCCTGCACACGGATACCGACGCGGTTGATCTTGTCCGCGTAGGTCGGGCCGATGCCGCGCCCGGTCGTGCCGATCTTGCGCTTTCCGAGGAAGCGCTCCGTCACCTTGTCGACCGTGACGTTGTACGGCGTGATGATGTGCGCGTTGCCGCTGAGGAGGAGCTTGGAGGTGTCGACACCACGCTCGTTCAGACCGCTCAGCTCGGAGAGCAGGACCGACGGGTCGACGACGACACCGTTACCGATGACCGGCGTACAGCCGGGAGACAGGATTCCGGAAGGGAGGAGGTGCAGTGCGTACTTCTGGTCGCCTACGACGACCGTGTGGCCGGCGTTGTTGCCGCCCTGGTAGCGCACTACATAGTCCACGGATCCACCGAGCAGGTCGGTGGCCTTTCCCTTGCCTTCGTCACCCCACTGAGCACCGAGCAGCACAAGTGCGGGCACGCGCGTACACCCCTTCCGGGCGGGGCATGTCCATGGTCGAGGGCGAACGCGGCGGTGTACCACCGCGTGCACCGCGACCGCCGTTGGCCGCCAACCGTCGGACCGGATGCCCCGGAATAGACGAAGCCCCTGGCGCAATAGCGCAAGGGGCTCTTGCACAAAGATGCTACCCGAGGAAGCGAGGCATGGCCGAGGTGGCGACTTCTCCGACGTCCGAGCAGCTGCTGGTGGTCATAGACCCGATCGCACGCCGGACGGACAACGAGTCCGTACGGATCGCGAAAGACGTGCTCAGCGGGGGTGCCGGCACGAAGGTGTGCCTGCCGGAGGGGCCGGAGGAGTTCGCCCGGGCGCTGGCCCGGCGGGGCTCGCGGCGTCCCGTGGTGGTGGGCGACGACCGGGCCCTGATCCGCGCGGTGTCGCTGCTGCACCGGCATCGGGAGCTGGCGGGGTGCGCGCTGTCGGTGGTGCCGGTCGGGGGCGTCATGTCCCTCGCGCGTTCGCTGGGGGTGCCGACGGGGACGGTGGCCGCGGCGCGGGCGGTGCTCGACGGGGTCGAGCGGCGGATGGACCTGATGGTCGACGACAGCGACGGGGTGGTGCTCGGCGCGCTGCGCATACCGCCCCTCTCGCCCTTCCCGGCGGCCGAGGGCGAGATGTCCCAGGCCGAGGATCCGGAGACAGGCCGTCCGTGGCTGCGGACCTGCCAGTCCCTGGTCCGGACCCTGGTACCGGCAGGCCGGCCGTCCCGGCTCACCGCCGGGCCGGAGCCCGGGCCGTCCCGGCTGCGGGTCGAGGTGGACGGGGAGACCCTCGTCGACCTGAACCAGCCGGTCGAGGCGGTCTCGGTGGCACCGGGCCCCGCGGGCATCGCGTCGGTGGAGGTCAGACCGGTCTCGGTGGGCGCCGAGGCCTCCCCTCTCCTCGCCCAGGGCCGCACGGTGACCGTCTCGGGAGCCCATTTCCGCTACCGGGCGGACACGGCGGTCTCGGGACCGGTCCGGACCCGGACGTGGAGGGTGCGGGAGGGGGCCTGGGGGCTGACGGTGCCGGCGGCGGTGTCGTGAATCAGCTTTCGGGGGCCTGGAATCCGGCGGTGTCCAGCAGACAGTCGAAGGGGGCGGGGATGGGAAGCTTCTCGCCGAACGGCCGGGTGATGCGCGACTCGTACCCCTTGGCGGACGGCGTCCACAGGACCGTGGCCTGCTCCTCCTGCATGTCGAGGAGCAGGTAGACGGGGACGCCTGCTCGTCCGTAGACCTCGACCTTGTCGGTCAGGTCGTCATCCCGGGTGCTGCTGGATGTCAGTTCGGCGACGAAGGACAAGGCCTCACCGTCCAGCCGGTTGCTCGTGGTCTCGAACACGCGCCCGGGCGCGGCGTGGATGTCCGGTCCGTACGCCCGCTCGTCGCCTGGAAAGACGTACAGGAACGGGCCACAACTGATGCGGTGCCCTGGAAGGAGATGCGGCCGCAGCTGTTCACACACCAGCTCCATGACGCGGTGGTAGTAGCCCTGCGACCACGGCGACACAACGATCTTCCCCCTGATGATTTCGGCCTTGAAGCCGTCGCGCAGGCGCAGCTCGTCGAGGATGTCCAGCAGTTCCTGGAAGCTGCTGGACTCGGCACCGCTTATCGTCGGTCGCTCTGCCATGACTGTCATGATGCGCCCTCCCCTTGGATGCGAGCCATCCGCCACCCAGTGTAGTCGGATGGTCACTCCGGCCCGAACGTCTTCTCCCTGTGCTCCCGCCAGCGCGCCATCATCGCCTCGACCTCTCCCTGGAGGAACTCGAAGAACGCGAGGGTCTCGGAGAGGCGGCGGCCGGCCGGGGTGTCGTGGCCGAGGCTGGTGACGCCTTCGCGGAGGGCGCCTTCCCAGCGCTTGAGGACGGCCTCGCGGTTGGTGAGGGCCTCGTACCACTGGTCGCCGTGGACCCGGTAGCGCTCGCGGCGGGAACCGGGCTCGCGTTCGCGGGAGACCATGTGCGTCTGGGCCAGGTAGCGCACCGCGCCGGACACCGCGGCGGGGCTGATGCGCAGCTGGTCCCCCAGTTCGGCGGAGGTCATCGAACCCTCGTCGGAGGCGAGCAGCGCGGCGAAGACCCGGGCGGGCATCCGCGGCATGCCGGCCTCGACGAGCTGCGCCGCGAAGGACTCCACGAACCTCGACACGGCCTCCGTGTCCCGGCCGCTCCCGGCTGATTCCGTCATGCGGTTCATCCTATCCACGATTCATACGGTTCCTTAACTTCACAAATTTCTGAAGAAAGCGTACCTTCTGAAGCATGACGAAGGCCATCACCGTCTCCGGACTGCACAAGTCCTTCGGACGGACGCACGCACTCGACGGGCTCGATCTGGAGGTCGCCTCCGGCGAGGTCCACGGCTTCCTCGGCCCCAACGGCGCCGGCAAGTCCACCACCATCCGTGTCCTGCTCGGCCTGCTGCGCGCCGACTCGGGCGCCGCGCAGGTGCTCGGCCGCGACCCGTGGACGGACGCGGTCGAGGCGCACCGTCGTATCGCCTACGTCCCGGGGGACGTGACGCTGTGGCGCAACCTCTCCGGCGGCGAGGTCATCGACCTCTACGGCCGGCTGCGCGGAGGACTCGACCCCGCGCGCCGGGCGGAACTGATCGAGCGCTTCGAGCTCGACCCCACCAAGAAGGGCCGTACGTACTCCAAGGGCAACCGGCAGAAGGTCGCCCTGGTCGCCGCGTTCGCCTCGGACGTCGACCTGCTGATCCTGGACGAGCCGACCTCGGGCCTGGATCCGCTGATGGAGGAGGTCTTCCAGCGGTGCGTCGCCGAGGAGCGCGAGCGGGGGCGCACGATCCTGCTCTCCTCCCACATCCTCAGCGAGGTCGAGGAGCTGTGCGACCGGGTGAGCATCATCCGCAAGGGCCGTACGGTCGAGACCGGGTCGCTCGCCGAGCTGCGCCATCTGACGCGTACGAGCGTGACGGCCGAACTCGCCGGGCCGCCGAACGGACTCGCGGAGCTGCCCGGCGTCCACGGCCTCGACGTCCAGGGCCGTCGCGTCCGGCTCCAGGTCGAGTCCGACCGGCTGGACGCCGTACTGCGGTCGTTGTCCGAGTCGGGTGTGCGGTCGCTGACGTCGACGCCGCCGACGCTGGAGGAACTGTTCCTGCGGCACTACCAGGACGAGGCGGACGAGACGGCAGAGACGGCAGAGGCGGCGGCCCGATGACGACCTTCGCGGTGCGGCCCGGCAGCTCACGCCAGCTGGCCGGGACGGGCACGCTGTTGCGGTTCGCGCTGCGCCGCGACCGGCTGATGATCCCGGTGTGGATCGGGGTCAACGCCCTGATGGTCCTCTCCATGCCGGGCACGCTGGAGGGCCTGTACGGCACCCCGGCCGAACGCGCCGACCTGATCCGGCAGATGGCCGGCAACTCCTCGCTGCGCGCGATGATCGGCCCGGTCTTCGACGACTCGATCGGTGCCCTGACGGCCTGGCGGGTCGGCGTCTACGCGGGCGCCCTGGCCGCCGTGATGAGCCTGCTGGTCGTCGTACGGCACACCCGGGACGAGGAGGAGAGCGGCCGTCAGGAGCTGGTCGCGTCCGGGATGGTGGGCCGCCGGGCCTCCCTCACCTCGGCCCTGCTGGCGGCGGCGGTCGCCAACGCGGTCCTGGCCCTGCTGGTCACGGCCGGACTGGCCGGCCACGGCGCGGCCGGGGCCCTGGCGCTGGGCCTCGGGATCGCCGGAGTCGGGATGGTCTTCGCCACGATGGCGGCGATCGTCGCCCAGCTGACGGAGAGCGCGCGGCTGGCCCGTGGGCTGACGGCGGCGGTGCTGGGCACGGCGTTCGTGCTGCGCGCGGCGGGCGACTCGGCGAGCAACGACGGCTCGTCGCCGATGACGTGGCTGTCGCCGCTCGGCTGGCTGGAGAACCTGCGGCCGTACGCGGACGAACGCTGGTGGGTACTGGCGCTGCTCGCCGGGGCGGTCCTGCTCCAGGGCGCGATGGCCTACGGGCTGGCCGGCCGCAGGGACATCGGCATGAGCTTCCTGCCCACCCGGCCGGGCCCGGCCACCGGCCGCCTGGGCAGCGCGGGCGCGCTCGCCTGGCGGTTGCAGCGGGGCGGTGTGCTGGGCTGGAGCATCGGCTTCCTCCTCGCCGGGGTCGTCTACGGCGGCATGACCGAGGGCGCGGCCGACCTGGTCGGCGACAACGCCGGTGCCCGGCGGATCTTCGAGCGGATGGGCGGCCGGTCCGGCCTGACGGACGCGTTCCTGGCGTCGATGGTCGGCATGCTCGGCCTGGTCGCGGCCCTGTACATCGTGGCGTCGGTGCTGCGCCTGCACGGCGAGGAGACGTCGGGCCGGGCGGAACCGGTCCTGGCGAACGCGGTCGGACGGCTGCGGTGGGCCGCCGGGCATCTGGTGATCGCCTTCGGCGGTGCGGCGCTCCTGATGCTGCTGGCCGGCCTGGGCTTCGCCCTCGGCTACGGCAAGGACATCGGGCCGATCCTGGGGGCGTGCCTGGTGCAGCTCCCGGCGATCTGGGTGATCGGCGGCCTCGCGGTCCTGCTGATCGGCGTACTGCCCCGGGCGGCAGCGGCGGCCTGGGGCGTCGCCGGAGCGGTCCTGCTGATCGGCTGGGTCGGACCCGCGCTGGACGTGCCGCAGGCGGTGCTGGACCTGTCGCCCTTCGGGCATCTGCCGAAGCTGCCGGGAGGATCCATGGAGTGGCGGCCGGTGCTGGTCCTGCTGGGGCTGGCCGTGGTGCTGGTGGCCGCCGGGCTGGCGGGGTTGCGGCGCCGGGACATGACGACCTGAGCGACGGCCGGAACTGCGCGGCGGCCCGCGTACGTCCATGCCGGGCATGGGACAACGTACGCAGGCCGCAGCCGGTTGTCTGAGCGCGGTCGTCGGGGCGGGCGCGGGGCTCGCGGTGTGGGCCGTCGGCGTCCGGGAGCGGCTGTGGCGGTTCGAGGCGGCCCCGGACTGGAGCGTGCTCTACGCCGAGCTGCCCCTGGCGGTCCTCGGCGGGGTCGCCGCCGCCCTGGCGGTCTGGGCCCTGGTCCGGCGTCTCAGGGATCCTTTCAGACCGCGACGCTGAGCCCCTCCAGCCCTCGGATCACGAAGTTCGGCTTCCGCTGCGGCTCCTCGGCGAGGCGCAGCGCCGGGGCCTTCTCCAGGAGGGCCGTCATGGAGGCCGCCAGCTCGATCCGGGCCAACGGCGCGCCGATGCAGTAGTGGATGCCCGCGCTGAAGGAGATGTGCGGGTTGTCCGTGCGGGTCAGGTCGAGGTGGGACGGGTTCTCGAACACCGTCGGGTCGTGGTTGGCGGAGCCGAAGAGCATGGCGATCTCCGCGCCGCGCGGGATCGTCGTGCCGGCGATCTCGATGTCGTCCAGGACCCAGCGTTCGAAGAGCTGGAGCGGGGTGTCGTAGCGCATCAGTTCTTCGACGGCGGAGGGGACGAGGGTGTGGTCCGCGCGCAGGGCCGCCAGTTGGGCCTCGTTGCGGAAGAGGGCGTACCAGCCGTTGACCGTGGAGTTCACCGTGGCCTCGTGGCCGGCGTTCAGGAGGAGGACCGCCGTCGAGATCATCTCCTGCTCGGTGAGGCGGTCGCCCTCGTCGTGTGCCTCGATGAGGCCCGAGACGAGGTCGTCGCCGGGTTCCTTGCGGCGGGCCGCGATCAGTTCCCGCAGGTAGTCGGAGAACTCGACCGACGCCCTGACCGCCTTCGCCGCCGTCTCCTCGGACGGGTTCAGCTCGTACATCCCGCAGATGTCCGCCGACCAGGGGCGCAGCGGGGCCCGGTCGGACTCCGGGATGCCGAGCATCTCGGCGATCACCGCGACGGGGAGGGGTTCCGCCACGTCCGTGAGCAGATCCCCTCCGCCGGCCGCCACCAGCGCCGACGCCAGGTCGTCCGCCAGGCCCCGCACATACGGCTTCAGCCGCTCCACCGTGCGCGGGGTGAACGCCTTCGAGACCAGGCGCCGGATCCGGGTGTGGTCCGGCGGCTCCAGGTCGAGCATCCCGTGGTCGTTGAGCGTGTGGAACGGCTCGTGCTCCTGCGGCGGCGCGGTGCGGCCGAACTCCTCGTGCGTGAAGCGGTGCTGGTACGTCCGGCCCAGGCGCCGGTCGCGCAGCAGGGCCGAGACGTCCGCGTGGTGCGGGACGAGCCACTGGTTCGTGGGCTCGTAGTAGTGCACGCGGCCCTTGGCCCGCAGCTCGGCGTAGGCGGGGTACGGGTCGGCGAGGAACGCCGGGTCCCACGGGTCGAACGCGAGGTCGAAAGCAGCTGCCATGGACGGACGCTAGCCCGGATCCCCGTCTCCGACCAGGGGTGTTCCGACACGAACGGCCCCCGACCCCCGGCTAGCCCGGCGTCACCAGCCGTGCCTCGTACGCGAACACCGCCGCCTGGGTGCGGTCCCGGAGGCCGAGCTTGACCAGGATGCGGCTGACATGCGTCTTGATCGTCGACTCGGCGACCACCAGCCGCTCGGCGATCTCCGCGTTCGACAGGCCCTGCGCGATCAGGACCAGCACCTCCGTCTCCCGCTCGGTGAGGTCCCCGTACGCCGCCTGCGCGGAGGGCATCAGGCGCGGGGTCTCGGAGAGCTTGGAGAACTCGGTGATCAGACGCCTGGTCACCGAGGGGGCCAACAGGGCCTCCCCGGTGGACACGATCCGCACCCCGTCGGCGAGCTGGCGGGCCGAGGCGTCCTTGAGGAGGAAGCCGGAGGCTCCCGCGCGCAGCGCCTGGTACACGTACTCGTCGAGGTCGAAGGTGGTGAGCACCAGCACCTTCGCCGCGCCGTCGGCGGCGACGATCTCGCGGGTCGCCTCGATGCCGTTCAGCTCGGGCATGCGGATGTCCATCAGCACGACGTCCGGGGCGAGTTCGCGGACCTTCGCGACGGCCTCCCGGCCGTTCACCGCCTCGCCGACGACCTCGATGTCCGGCATCGCGTTCAGCAGGACCGAGAAGCCCTCGCGCACCATCATCTGGTCGTCCGCGATCAGTACGCGAATGGTCATGCGTCACCCTCGTCCGGCAGGGCGACCGGAAGGAACACCGCCACCTCGTAGCCTCCGTCGTCCGTGCGGCCCGCCGTCATCTCGCCGTTCAGCATCGACACCCGCTCCCGCATGCCGGTGATGCCGTGCCCGGCACCGGGCGAGGGTTTGATCAGGCTCGGGTTCGGCGGCGGGCCGTTGACTATACGCAGGCCCAGCCCGCCGAGGACGTAGCCGATCTCGACGCGGGCGGTCGCGCCCGGCGCGTGCCGCAGGGAGTTGCTCAGCGCCTCCTGCACGATGCGGTACGCCGACAGCTCCACGCCCTGGGGCAGTTCGCGCACCGCCCCGGTCACCGCCTTGTCCACGATCAGCCCGGCATCCCGCACATTGGCCAGCAGTCCCTCCAGCTCGGCGAGCGTGGGCTGCGGGGCGTCCGGGGCCTCGTAGTCCTCGGCGCGGACGACACCCAGGACGCGGCGCAGTTCGGTCAGGGCCGCCACCGCGTTCTCCCGGATCGTGGCGAAGGCCTTCTCCAGCTCCGGCGGCGGGTTCTCCACCCGGTACGGCGCGGCCTCCGCCTGGATGGCGACCACCGACATGTGGTGGGCGACGACGTCGTGCAGCTCACGGGCGATCGTCGTGCGCTCCTCCAGCAGGGTGCGGCGGGAGCGCTCGTGCGCGGTGACCGTCTGCTGGGCGGTGACCTCCTGCACGGCGTCCCGGCGGATGTGCCGGACGGTGACGCAGAGCAGGATCATCGCCGAGATGATCAGCATGGGGCCGGAGTTGCTGCCGTACATGTCCCGCGGGCCGATACCGGTGTCCGCGAGGAGGGCGTAAAGCGCCGTCAGCGCCCACATCCACCCGGCCGTGCGCGGCCTGGTGCGCATCGCCACGATCGTCAGCACGGTCAGATGGCAGACGAAGCTGCCGCCCGACCAGGGCCATTCGCCCCAGCGTCGGTCGAGCACTCCGACGATCGGGGTGGAGAGCATGGACAGCCAGAACGCCCCCACCGGCCGGATCATGGTCGCCAGGACCGGAAGCAGGGTCAGTGGTGCGACCAGGAGCACCGCGACGTCGGTCTCGACACTGGCAGTGAACATGGCGATCAAGGCCGCCAGGGCGATCAGGGCGTGCGGCGTCCAGGTCGCGTACGCCCGCAGGCGGCGGGGCAGCCGCCGGATGAACCGCCCGTCCGGGCTCCTGCGCGGCAGTGGCCGGTAGGAGAAGGCGTCGTGGATGAGGTCCTGCCGCAGCCCGCGCAGGGAGTCCACCGCCACCCGGTACTCCGGGCTGTGCTGCTTGGCCCCGTCCCCCGGTGGCGTGGTCTGCAGGTGAGTCGTCTCGGTCACGTACAGAAAGGTAAGCGCACCCCGGGTCCCGGTCGTCCCCAGTGAGAGGGGTTCCTCGGGGTCCCTCTCAGGTACTACGGGAACGCGGGGGTGCGGCCTCAGTACCCCGACGGCCGCACCAGCCCCGACTCGTACGCGAACACCGCCGCCTGCGTCCGGTCCCTGAGGCCCAGCTTCACCAGGATCCGGCCCACGTGGGTCTTCACCGTCTGCTCGGCGACGAAGAGGTGCCGGGCGATCTCTCCGTTCGACAGGCCCTGCGCGATCAGGGCGAGCACCTCCGTCTCCCGCTCGGTCAGATCGCCGATCCGTTCCTTGAGCGGGGCCCGGGGCCGGTCGTCCAGCCGGGAGAACTCGGCGATCAGCTTGCGGGTGATGGCCGGGGCGAGCAGCGCCTCCCCCGCCGCCACCACCCGCACCGCCTCGGCGAGCTGCTCCGACGACGCGTCCTTCAGCAGGAACCCGGAGGCCCCGGCGCGCAGCGCGTCGTACACGTACTCGTCGAGGTCGAAGGTGGTGAGCACCAGCACCTTGATGTCCGGGTGCGCGGCCGTGATCAGCTCGGTGGCCTCGATACCGCCGACCCCGGGCATGCGGATGTCCATGAGGACGACGTCCGGGGCGGTCTCGGCGGCCTTCGCCACGGCTTCCCGGCCCTCCCGGGCCTCGCCGACGACCTCTATGTCGGGCTGGATGCCGAGCAGCACGGTGAAGCCCTGCCGGACCATCGCCTGGTCGTCGACGATGAGAACCCGGATGGGATCGCCGGTGCCGCCGCTCGTCATGGGGTTCCTGCCTCGGGGTCGGGGAAGTGGTAGGTGATCTGGTCGGTGCCCGGTGCGTCGGCGGGAGGGGAGTCCGGCAGGAACGCGGTGACCTTGAAGCCGTCCCAGTGCCACGGGTGCGCGGTCATGGTGCCGCCGAGCATGGCGACCCGCTCCCGCATGCCGAGCAGTCCGTGCCCCGCTCCCGTCGAGGGCGACGCGGGCCCCGTCGGCCGGGAGTTGACTATCTCCACCTCCAGCCCGTCCGACTGGTACGTGAGACGGACCTTGGCGCTCGCGCCGGGCGCGTGCCGCAGGACGTTGCTCAGGGCCTCCTGCACGATCCGGTACGCCGACAGCTCCACGCCGGGCGGCAGCGGACGCCGCTCGCCGTTGATCTCGGTGGTGACCTCGCGGCCGGCGGCCCGGGTGTTCTCCACCAGCGCGTCGAGCCGGTCGAGGGTGGGCTGCGGCGCGTGGTCGGCGGTGACGCCGCCCGGGCCGAGCGGTGCCTCCCCCGGACCGGGGTGTTCCGAGCGCAGCACGCCCAGCACCCGGCGCAGCTCGGTCAGCGCCTCAAGGGCGTTCTGCCGGATGCCCGCGAGGTTCTCCTTGAGCTCGTCGGGCGGGTTCTCGACGAGATGCGGGGCGACCTGCGCCTGGATGGAGATGACCGACATGTGGTGGGCCACCACGTCGTGCAGCTCCCGCGCGATACGGCTGCGCTCCTCCAGCAGGGTGCGCCGGGTGCGCTCCTCGGCGGTGAGCGTGGTCTGCTCGACGAGTTCCGCGCGGGCCTCGCGGCGGCCGCGCAGGGCGGTGCCGAGGAGCGCGAAGACGGCGGACAGGGAGACCGCGAGCACCCCGGTGGGCGAGTACTGGACCCCGGAGGCGGTCAGTCCCTCCAGGGCCCAGGTGACCAGCACGGTGACGCCCAGCGCCTCCGCAGCGACACGGGTGGGCACCCGCAGCGCGAGCAGCAGCATGACCAGCAGGTGGGCGACGATCCCCGCGGCGGTCCAGGGCCAGGTGAACGAATAGTCGGGTTCGATCCGGGCGTACACCGCGACGGCGCCCAGCACGGTGGCCGTCGTCGACAGCCACCAGGCCGGTATCGGCCGCCACATCGCGAGGACCACGGCGACGCCCTGCCCGAGTGCGAGCAGGAAGGCGTCTCCGGGGTCCAGATGCCCGTTGTCGTTGAGCTGGGCCGTGCCACCGAGCGTGACCCCGAACGCGGCCAGGCACACCAGCCCGTGCGGCAGCCAGCGCAGCCAGGTGGAGGGCGGCAGCGGATCCGCCCGGACGGTCCACAGGTCCTCGCGCAGCACGCGCAGCCAGCTCCCCACACGCGCTCGCAGCGCGCGGCCCACCCCCGTGTCCGTCACGCGGCCCAGCCTAGACATGGCGGGCCTTCGCCGCTGTCCCCCGGCCGGACGGACGGTGCGTCCGCACCACCCGCGACCGGCGGCCCGGGTCGCCACCCCGTTCGAAGGAGCGGAAGGCCGCCCAGCACACCGCGAGGGCCAGGACGAACACGGGAAGCCACAGGAGCCGGGCCCCGACCCAGTCGAGCCCGTCGGGCCGCGTGTGCAGCCCGGGGAGCCGGCCCGCGAGGAGGCCGGTGGCCGTCGTGGCCATCAAGGCGGTCTGGTGCCAGAGGAAGATGGTCATCGCGGAGAGGTTGGCGAGCGCCACCGCCGCCCAGGCCACGGGCCGGCGCATCGCGCGGCGCAGCCGCTCGCGCAGCAGCAGGGCGAGACCGCACTGGGCCAGGCCGAAGGTGACGACGGCCAGCGTCGGCGGGTCCAGGTTGGACATGCCCTCGCCCGGTACGCCGACCATCGACGCCGGGTAGCCGGCGAAGACGACGAGCGCGGCGGTCGCCGCCGCACCGCAGCCGAGCAGGACCCAGCCCGCGCGGCGGCCCTCCAGCTCGCCCCGGGTCCAGGCCGCGCCCAGGGTGTAGGGCACCATCCAGCCCGCCGCCACGTTCACCCAGCCCAGCCAGGCGGGGCCGCCCAGGCCGAACCGCACAAGGTCCACGTGCAGTACGACGGCCAGCGGCCACAGTGGGTTCAGCCGGGTCAGCAACGGGGTCGCCGCCGTCAGCACGGCGAACACCACGAGGAACCACAAGGGTGACAGGGCCAGCTTCACCAGCGTGCGGACCGTCCCGAACTCGGCGCCCGACAGCAGCAGGGCGAGCGCGGCGACCGTCCACAGGCCGAGGACGGCCGCGACCGGCTTGAACAACCGGGTCAGACGGCCCGTCAGCCAGCGGTGGTACGGAACGCCCCGGGCGCGGGCCGAGGCATAGCCGCGGGTGGCGACATGGCCGCCGACCAGGAAGAACACGGCGAGGGTCTGGAACAGCCAGGAGACGGGCGTCAGCCAGGGCATGTCCCTGAGCGGGCTCGCCGTGCGCAGGGCGCTGCCGTCGGAGACCAGGGCCGTGACCAGCCAGTGGCCGAGGACGACGCCGAGCACCGCGGCGGCGCGCAGGGCGTCCACGGCCCGGTCCCGGTCGGCCGGGGTGGCCCTACCGACGCGGTCGGCGCCGCGCAGCACCGCGTGCCGGATACCCCGTACGCCGATGTCAGGCATGGGTCACCGCCTCGGTCTCGCCCAGGACGATCCGGGTCAGGTTGGTCAGGGAGGCCGTGCCGGGCCTGAAGTAGTCGCTGTGGCCGCCGTCGCCGGCCGCGAAGACCCGGGCGCCGAAGGCCGGGGAGGCGGGGTCGGTGCCGAAGCCGACGGTGGTGCCGAACAGGTCGGCGCTGACATGCGGGACGTTCGCCACCCAGTCGTCGCCGCCGAGGGCCGCCCAGACGCGGGCCCGGGTGTGCAGGGCGGCGGCGGAGTCCGCGCCGGTGCCGGGGCTGCCGACGAGCGCGAGGTCGTCGACGGCGAGCCCGGCGGCGGCCCGCCCGCAGACGACCGAGCCGTACGAGTGGCACAGCAGCGAGATGCGCGGCCCGTCGCCCGCTATGGCACGCAGGTCGGAGACCAGGGCGCGCAGCCGCGGGGCCGCCTGCTCCGCCCTGCCGGTCGTGGTGACCGTCGTGCTGACCGTGCCCGGCGTCTCGTAGCCCAGCCAGGCCACCACCGCGGTGCGCGTGCCCGACGGGGCCTGCCGGACGAGCTGCCCGTGCAGCGCGGCGGCGGCCGCGCGGAACCGGCCGTAGGTGTCGAGGCTGGTGTCGGAGCCGGGGACCAGGACCGCGATCCGGTCGGCCCGGCGGAGGTCGCCCAGGACCTCCGTGACCCGGCCGGAGCCGCGGCCGTCGAAGGCGAGCAGGTGCCGGGAAGGGGCGGCCAGGGAACGGTCCGTCGCGGCCCGGGCCCGGTCGTGACGGCCCGCGGCCATCCGGGCCGCTTCGGCGGCGTTGGCGCGGTTGGCCGCGTACGCCTCGTCCAGCGTCGACGCGCTGAGCGGAGCGAGGGAGGCGGGTGCGGGAGCGGGGATCTCCGGCCGGGCCGCCCCGGAAAGGGGGAGAACCACCGCACCGGTGACGAGGGCGGCGAGCGCGGCTCTGCGCCATCGGCCCCTGCGGCGCCGAAAGCCAGGGCCGTCCCCGTCGCCTCGGCCGCCGTCACGGCGGTACCTCGATGCGAGACCCATGGTCGTTCCCCCTCCAGCGCACCCGGCCATCGGGTCTGCACGGAAGGGAAGTTACGGAGCCGGAGTCGTCGTCCGCGTCCCACCAAGGAACTCACCTGCGGAGTAGCTCTCAAGTACTACGGGTATGCCCCGGGGCCCACCCAGGGGTCCCGCCAGGACGGCCCCTCACCAGGCCAGTTGCTCGATCTCCTGAGCCACCACGGCGCACGCGTCCGCCGCCGGGTCGATGAGCGGGAAGTGACCCACGTCCTCCAGCAGCGTCACCCCCACCATCTCCCCGGCCTTCGCCGCCGCCTCCGCGTACGACTCGGCGACCATCTGCGGCACATCGAGGTCGGCGCGCCCCTGGACGAGGGTGGTGGCGATGCCGGTGGGCAGCAGCAGCGCCGGGTCCGCGTACGGCTGCCGCTCGGCGAAGTGCTCGTCCCCGCCGAGGAGTTGGCGTACGGCATTCCCGCACACGTCCAGCTTGTCGGCGACCGCGAAGTCCGCGATCGGCGCGAGGGCGACCACGCCCCGGAGCGCGGCCGAACCGCCGCTGCGCCAGGGTGAGTCGGCCGGCAGGACGTGGCGGGCCGCGCCCCACAGCGCGAGGTGCCCGCCCGCCGAGTGGCCGGTGAGGACCGTACGGCGCGGGTCGGCCTGCGGCAGCAGTTCCCGTACCAGCGCCGGGAGGGCGTCCAGCGCGGCGGCCACGTCGTCGAAGGTGTCGGGCCAGCGGCCCGCGAGGGAGTCTTCGTCACCGCCGCGCCGGTACTCGGCACTGGCCACGGCCAATCCGCGGCGGGCGAGGAAGTCCGCGAAGGGGCTGATGTGACGCCGGTCGTAGGGCGCCCGCCAGGCACCGCCGTGCAGCACGAGGACGACCGGGGCGGGCCCGCCCGGTCCGGCCTCCGTACGCGGGGCGTAGAAGTCGATCACCTGGTCGGGGTGGTCGCCGTAGGCGGCGGTGGCGTCGGGGCCGACGGGCTCGTGGGAGAACGCCGACTTCTCCTCGGCAGCGGCCCGTGCTGCTGCGACGTCGTCCGTCATGCTCCAACCTTCCAGCGAAACGTACGGGCGGACCAGTGAGAAGTCGGCCGTTGGCCGGGACGGTACCAGGCAGGTGACATGCGCGGGCACGTGGATGTCACGCTGGGTGAAGATGGGGCGGTTCAGCCGTTTCCTTGCGTCTGAGGCGAGTTGCCGACGAACGGCTGGGAAACGAACGGCCCCCGCGGCGGCAGGGGCCGTTCGTCAGGGACCGTCCGTCACGGTCGGCTCACGCGAGGGACAGCGTCTCCGCCAGCACCCGTGCCGCCCGCTCCACGTCGGCGAAGCCCACGTACAGCGGCGTGAACCCGAAGCGCAGCACGTCCGGCGCCCGGAAGTCGCCGACCACACCCCGCTCGATCAGCCGTTTCATCACCTCGCCGGCGTCGTCACAGCGCAGGGCGATCTGGCTGCCCCGCTCCACGTGCGCCACCGGCGTCAGGCACTCGACCCTGCCCTCGGGCACGTACTCCGCCACGCACTCGAGGAAGAAGTCCGTCAGCGCGAGGGACTTGGCCCGCACCGCCTCGACCGATACCCCGTCCCACACCTCCAGGGCCGCCTCCAGGGCGAGCATGGAGAGGATGTCGGGCGTGCCGACCCGGCCGCGCAGTGCACCGGAGGCCGGTTCGTAGGCGCCGCGCATCCCGAACGGCTCGGTGTGGGAGTTCCAGCCGGGCAGCGGGGAGTCGAACCGGTCCTGCAGCTCCCGACGTACGTACAGGTACGCCGGTGAACCCGGGCCGCCGTTCAGGTACTTGTAGGTGCAGCCGACGGCCAGGTCCACCCCGTGCTCGTCGAGCCCGACCGGCAGGGCGCCCGCACTGTGGCACAGGTCCCAGACGGCGAGCGCGCCCGCCTCGTGCACGGCGGCCGTCAGCGCCGGCAGGTCGTGCAGCCGGCCGGTGCGGTAGTCGACGTGGTTGAGGAGGACGGCGGCGGTACGGCCGGACAGCGCGCCCGGCACCTCCGCGGGTGTCACCGGCCGCAGGGTGCGGCCGGTCATCCGCGCCGCCGACTCCGCGATGTACCCGTCGGTCGGGAAGGTCGTGGCGTCGACGAGGATCTCGTCGCGGTCGTCCCCGGCGAGGCGCACGGCCCCCACAAGTGCCTTGAAAACATTGACACTTGTCGAGTCTCCGACCACGATCTGCCCGGGGGCCGCCCCGACCAGCGGGGCGATCCGGTCACCGATCCGCTCGGGCGCCGTCCACCAGCCGCTCTCCTCCCAGGACCGGATGCGCAGCTCGCCCCACTGACGCCGTACGACGTCCTCGACCCGCCCGGGCACGACGGCCGGCAGCGCGCCCAGCGAATTGCCGTCCAGATACACGACCTCGTCGAGGACGAACCCGTCCCGCTTGCCGCGCAGTTCGTCGGCGGCGTCCAGCTTCTCCGCCCTCATCACGAGTTCAGACATAGGACCGCGCCGTCCACAGCTCGGGGAAGACGTTCTTCTGCGCCCGCTTCTCCAGCCAGGCCACCCCGGCGGAGCCGCCCGTGCCGGTCTTGGAGCCCATCGCGCGGCGGGTGGCGACCAGATGGTCGTTGCGCCACCGCCACACCAGCTCGGCGACATCGCTCAGCGCCTCGCCCAGCCGGGCGAGTTCGGCACCCTGGTCACCGGAGTACACGGCCGTCCAGGCCGCCTCCACCTCCGGCGACGGTTCGTAGCGCTTCGCCACGTCCCGCCCCAGCACGGCCTCCGGGACGTCGTACCCGCGCCGCGCGAGCAGCCGTACGACCTCGTCGTACAGGCTCGGCTCGTGCAGCGCCTTCTCCAGCTCGGCGTGCACGCGCGGGGCGCCCCGGTGCGGGACGAGCATGGACGCGGACTTCTCGCCGAGCAGGAACTCCATCCGCCGGTACATCGCCGACTGGAAGCCGGAGCCCTCGCCGAGGGCGCTGCGGTACGAGTTGAACTGGGCGGGCGTGAGCTGGGCGAGCGGCCTCCAGGAGGCGTTGAGCGCCTCCAGCTCGCGCACGGACCGCTTGAGGGCGGCGGTCGCGGTGGGGATGTCGTCACCGCGCAGTGCGCGGGCCGCCGTCTCCCACTCGTGGACGATGACGGTGAACCACAGCTCCATCACCTGGGTCGTCACCAGGAAGACCATCTCTCCGGGGTCGTCCGAGAGGGTGTGCTGGAGGTGGGTGAGCACGTCCGCCTTGACGTAGTCCTCGTACGGCGTCGTGCCTTGGAAATCGAGATGCGGGGTCTCGGGCTCGTGAGCCTCGTGGGACATCGCTGTCTCCTGCAGATAACTCCGGGTAGCGGTCCGCCCCTGCCGAATTCCGGCACGGGGGCCCCGGTCCCCACGGGCATACTCCGCAATAATCCCCCGGAACCGCAAGGCCCGCCCGCTGACCGGACGGGCCTCGCGTACACGGACCGCTGTCAGCCCAGGACCTGCGCCGCCGTCGGCGAGGAGTCCTTGAGGAACTGGGAGCAGCGCTCGTACTCCTCCTGCTCGCCGATCGTCTGCGCGGCGCGGGCGAGGGCGTGCAGGGCACGCAGGAAGCCGCGGTTCGGCTCGTGCTCCCACGGCACCGGGCCGTGGCCCTTCCAGCCGCTGCGGCGCAGGGCGTCCAGGCCGCGGTGGTAGCCCGTACGGGCGTACGCGTACGACTCCACGGCCGCGCCCCGCTCGAACGCCTCGTCGGCGAGCTGCGCCCAGGCGAGCGAGGAGGTGGGGTGCGCGGCGGCGACGTCGACCGGCGCGGTACCCGAAGCGAGCAGTTCCCGTGGCCCGGGGTCATCGGGGAGGTGGGTCGGGGGCGGACCCCCGAGAAGGTTCTCGTGAATGGACATGAGGTCAAGTCTGCGCCATCACGACAGCCGCGGCGCAGCGGGCGGGGGTACGGGCCGGACGGCCGCTACGACAGCCGCTTGCGTACCGGCTCCCCCTCCAGCGGAGGCGACGTGACGCCCCCGAACGTCCGGCACTCCGGCCGCTTGCAGTCCGGCGGCGGCCTCCGTACGAACGCGAACGCGATCACCGCCCCCACGACCAGCGCCCCCGCGCACCACCCCATGGCCTTGCCGAACGCCGCGTCGAAAGCGGCCGGCTCCCGGTACGCCTCCTCCCCCATCCCCGCCAGCAGCGGCAGCGCCGCCACCGCCACCAGGCCCGCCGCCCGGGCCGCCGCGTTGTTGATGCCGCTGGCCAGCCCGGCCCGCACGACGCTCACCGAGCCCAGCACCGTCGCCGTCAGCGGCGCCACCAGCATGACCAGGCCCAGCCCGAGCACCACCAGCGCCGGCAGCACATCGGCCCAGTAGGACGCACCCGGCCCCACCCGCAGCATCAGCAGCATCCCGACGGCACACAGCAGCGGCCCCACCGTGAGCGGCGGACGCGGCCCGATCCGGTCGGCCAGCTCCCCGGACCGCGCCGACAGCAGCAGCATCATCACGGTCGTCGGCAGCAGCGCCGTACCGGCCCCGAGGGCGGAGTAGCCCACGACGACCTGGAGCTGAAGGGCCGCGAGGAAGAAGAACCCGCCGAGGGCCGCGTACACACACAGGGTGACGATGTTGATCACCGTGAACTGGCGGGAGGAGAAGATGTCCGGCGGCATCATCGGCTCGGGCCTGCGCCGCTCGACGACCACGAACGCGACGGCCGCGGCCACTCCGGCCACCGCCGAGAGGGCCACCACCCAGCCGCCCTCACCGGCCTCGATCAGCGCGTACGTCAACAGCGCCAGCGCCACCGCGCCCAGCACGGCCCCCAGCACGTCGAACCGGCCACGGGCCCCCTCTCCGCCCGACTCGGGGACATGACGCAGCGCCACCGGCACGCACACCAGCGCCAGCGGCACGTTCAGCAGGAACACCCACCGCCAGCCCGGCCCGTCCACCAGCCAGCCGCCGACGAACGGCCCGATCGCCGCGCCGACCCCGCCGAAGCCGGACCACAGCCCCACCGCCCTGCCCCGGTCGTCGGGGTGGAAGGACGCCTGGATCAGCGCCAGCGACCCCGGCGTCAGCAGGGCGCCGCCCACCCCCTGCAGGGCCCGCGCGGCGATCAACGCCCCCGCGTTCGGCGCGATCCCGCACAGCAGGGACGCCACCGCGAACCACACCACTCCGACGACGAACACCTTCCGGCGCCCGAAACGGTCCCCCAGCGCCCCGCCCAGCAGGATCAGCCCCGCCAGCGTGACCATGTACGCGTTGACCGTCCATTGCAGGGCGGACAGGTTCGCGTCGAGATCACGGCCGATGCGCGGCAGCGCGACATTGACGACGGTCGAGTCCAGCAGGGCCATGCTGGAGCCGAGGACGGTGGTGAACAGGATCCACTTGCCCTGGGGCGAGGCCATGCGGACATCGGGCATGCAGGGAGCATACGGAAGAGCCCGGCACCACAGGAGGTGCCGGGCTCAAGCCGTGAAAACCGGACTTACTTGATCTTCGTGCCGGTGGAGCGCAGGTTGCCGCAGGCCTCGAGGACGCGCTTGGCCATGGACGCCTCGGCCAGCTTGCCCCAGGTGCGCGGGTCGTAGGTCTTCTTGGAGCCGACCTCGCCGTCGACCTTCAGGACACCGTCGTAGTTGCGGAGCATGTGGTCCGCGACCGGGCGGGTGAAGGCGTACTGGGTGTCCGTGTCGAGGTTCATCTTCACGACGCCGTTGTCCAGCGCGGTGGCGATCTCCTCGGCGGTGGAGCCGGAGCCGCCGTGGAAGACGAAGTCGAAGGGACCGGGGGCGGCGGCCTTGCCGAACTTGGCGGCGACGCCCTCGTTCAGCTCCTTCAGCAGCTCGGGACGGAGGACGACGTTGCCCGGCTTGTACACGCCGTGCACGTTGCCGAAGGACGCGGCCAGCAGGTAGCGGCCCTTCTCGCCCAGGCCCAGGGCCTCGACCGTGCGGATCGCGTCGTCGACCGTGGTGTAGAGGGAGTCGTTGATCTCGTGCGAGACACCGTCCTCCTCGCCACCGGTCGGGGTGATCTCCACCTCGAGGATGATCTTGGCGGCGCGGGCGAGCTCCAGCAGCTCCTGCGCGATGGAGAGGTTGTCGGCCAGGGTCTCGGCGGAGCCGTCCCACATGTGGGACTGGAACAGCGGGTTCAGACCGGCCTCGACGCGCTTCTGGGAGAGCGCCAGCAGCGGACGTACGTACCCGTCGAGCTTGTCCTTCGGGCAGTGGTCCGTGTGCAGGGCGATGTTCACCGGGTACTTCTCGGCGACGATGTGCGCGAACTCGGCCAGAGCGACCGAACCGGTCACCATGTCCTTGCTGTACTGACCGCCCAGGAACTCGGCGCCACCCGTGGAGATCTGGACGATGCCGTCGCTCTCCGCCTCAGCGAAACCGCGCAGGGCCGCGTGCAGGGTCTGGGTGGAGGTCACGTTGATGGCCGGGTAGGCGAACTTTCCTGCCTTCGCCCGGTCCAGCATCTCGTTGTAGACCTCGGGAGTTGCGATGGGCATGCGTCCGCTCCTTGTATCTGCGGGTTGGCGTACTGCGTTCTTTACGGCCCTGACCTAGACCTTGGGATGCGACGTCATCGTCGGCCCCATCTTTCCAGACTTGGCCGGAAGGTCCAGGCCACCGTCCACGCCGTGGTCAGTCCAGCCCGAGCTCGTCCTTCGAGAAGGCGAAGAGGTACGGCACCCCGGCCCCCTCCTGGATCTTCTCCGCGGCGCCGGTCGCCCGGTCGACGATCGTCGCGACGGCCACGACCTCGGCCCCGGCCTCGCGCACGGCCTCGACGGCGGTGAGCGGGGAGCCGCCGGTGGTGGAGGTATCCTCGACGACCAGCACGCGGCGGCCGGCGATGTCCGGGCCCTCGACGCGGCGCTGCAGGCCGTGCGCCTTCGCGGCCTTGCGGACGACGAAGGCGTCCAGGCGCTTCCCGCGCGCGGCGGCGGCGTGCAGCATGGCGGCGGCGACGGGGTCGGCGCCCATGGTGAGCCCGCCGACGGCGTCGAAGTCCAGCTCGGCGGTCAGGTCCAGCAGCACCTGCCCGACCAGCGGCGCGGCCTCGCCGTCCAGCGTGACGCGGCGCAGGTCGACGTAGTAGTCGGCCTCCAGACCCGACGACAGGGTCACCTTGCCGTGCACCACGGCCTTGTCCTTGATCTGCTGCAGCAGCGCGCCGCGTGTGTCCGTCATGGCGCCCAGCTTAGGGGTCCTTTCACTATGAGCGTCCGATCAGGTCGCGTGGTCTGGTGCCGTGCATCGCAAGGCGCCGGAGAGCCCTCGTAGCGGAGCTACTAGGGCTCTTCGGCAACGCGGCGAGGTGCGGTGCCAGGCCGCGCGACCCGGGCGCTCATGGTGAAAGGACCCCTCAAAGGCGGCGCCAGGTCCAGGTCGTGGTGGCCTCCAGCGGCTCCAGGGGCGTGACCAGGCGCGGCAGGGTGTTGAGGCCGTTGGGCGGGCCGGTCTGCGGCTCCACGCACACGGCGGCCTCCTGCTCGTCGTAGACGACGACCCACTCCTCGCGGCTCGCCACCTTCAGCTCCAGCTGCCCGGGCCAGGTCAGGGTGACGTCGACGCCGCCGGGCATCCCGAAGCAGTCGTCCCAGGGGCCGGGCTTCGGGTCGAGGCGGTTGCCGGTGGGCAGGTGGTCGTCGCCGCGCTCCTCCTGCCAGGCGGGGTCGAAGTCGAGCTGTACGTCCTGAGCGCCTTCGCCGCCGAGGTTGCGGTTGAACCAGGGGTGCCAGCCGATCTGCGCCGGGAAGGACGAGTCGTAGGTCTCGACGGACATGGTGAGCGTCAGCGCGTCCTCGGCGAGGGCGACGACCTGGGTGACGCGGCCCGGGTGGGGCCAGGGGTCGACGAGCTCGTACGTGAGGACGGCCTCGTCCGTGCTCGTGCGGGCGGTGCGCCAGGCGTGGTCGCGGACGGTGCCGTGGATGGCGTGGGGCGGGGCGTTGAGCGGCATCTGCCTTACGGCGGCGCCGTCCAGGAACCGGCCGTCCCGGACCCGGCCGCACCACGGCACCATCGGGAAGCAGCCGAACCGCTCCCCCTGCCGCAGCATCTGCACGCCGCCGATCCGCAGCCCTCCGACCCGGCCGCCGTTGCCCGGCTGCACGGTCACCTCCGCGTCGCCCGCGGTCAGCGTGATGTCTTCGTCACTCACGGGACGACCCTACTGCGGTGATCAAGAGGACCTCACGCGATACGGGGCGTTTCAGCGGCGTCGGCGCAGGGCCCGGACCGCCACGATGGCCGACGCCACCGCGAGCGCCGCGGCGGGCGCCGCCCAGCGCAGCGGTGCCGGGGGCGACACGGTCTGCGGCGCGGGCACCGGCGCGTACCGCCCACGCGGCGGGGCGTGATCGACCTCCTCGGCACTACGCCCGATCATCGTCCGCCGCGCATGCGCCGCCTCGGCGATGGACTCGGCGTCCTCATCCCCTTCAGCGGCCCGCCCGCCGGGGGCCGACGGCGGAACGGCGGGGGGTTCGGGGGCGGGGGGCTGGCCGTCTGGCGCCGGGGCAGGGGGCTGGTCATCGGGGGCCGGTGTGGAGCTCTCGTCGGCCGAACCGGAGGCGGGGCCCTGGCCGCCGGGGGCGGAGGCAGCGCCCTCGCCGCCAGAGCCGGAGGCCGAGCTCTCGCCACCGGAGCCAGAGGCAGGGCTCTCGCCGCCAGAGCCGGAAGCCGAGCTCTCGCCACCGGAGCCAGAGGCAGGGCTCTCGCCGCCAGAGCCGGAAGCCGTACCCTCGTCGGCCGTCGCCGTGCCCCCGTCGGCAGACGCCGCCGTGTCCTTGTCGGCCCTGGCCGGAGGCACGGCCTCGTCATCCGCGTCCGGGGTCGTTTCGTGGTCGGTTGTCGCCCGGGGTTCGAAGTCCTGGGTGGCGAGGGACGTGGTCGTTTCCGGTGCGGTGTCGGCCAGGTGTTCCGCGAAGCGGTGCAGGAGCCGGACGACGGCGCCCTCGACCGCGTCGGCCGGCAGGTCCTTGATCCGCCCGTCCGCGGAGGCCGTGCCGTCGAACACGAGGGTGCAGCCGTCCTCCGCCTCCCGCAGGGAGATCCGCAGGGCGAGCTCGACCGAGCCGCTGCCGCGCGACTCCTCCGCCTCGCCCTCCACGGCATACGCCCCGTCGTCCCGCCGGGAGACCCGTACGGCACCCCGGTAGGTGACGGAGTGACTGCCGACCCGGATCTTCAGCCGCCCGGTGACGGGCTCGGCGCCGGCGTCCTGCTGGAGCCCGGGAACCACCCGGGCGACCCGCGCGGGGTCGTCCAGCACCTCCCTCAGCCGCTCGGCCGGAACCGGAACGAACACCTCGTGCTCCATGTCGACGGACTCTACCCAGCACAGGCGAAAACGCACCCCCACCTCCGGAATTCGCTCCGCATACGGGTCCGCCCGGCGTATCCTGCGCCGCCCCGCCCCGGCTCCCTCAGTACCGCGGATGCACCAGCGTCGAAGCGGGCAGCCCGGCGATCCGCGTCCCCCGCGCCGCCCGCGCCCCCGCCGCCAGGGACGCGTCCGTGAGGATCCGCGGGCGCGGACCGTCCGGATCGAGGCGTGGCCGCGGGTCCGTGCGGGCGGCCAGGACGAATCCCCAGTCCCGGGGCGCCCGGGAGCGGTCGGCGGGGGTGCGGTCGGGGCCGACGGCGAAACCGGCGCGGCGTCCCTCCATGCCGTAGGGGGCGGTACGGAAGCCCGCCGCGCGCACCGTCGCGTCCACCGTCCAGTACACCCGAGGCCCCGCCGCGACCGGCCCGGCATGCACCACGAGCCGCCCGCCGGGGGCCAGCACGCGCCGCGCGAGCCCGTAGAACTCCTGCGAGTACAGCTTCGTACTCGCCGTGATCCCCGGGTCGGGCAGATCCGAGACGACCACGTCGTACGCCGCCGGGGGCGCCCCGCGCAGCCAGCCGAAGGCGTCCTGGACCGTCACCTGCACCCGCGGGTCGCCGTACGCGTGCCGGTTCAGCGCGGACAGGCCCGGGTCGGTGCGGGCCAGCCGTACGACCTCGGCGTCGAGTTCGACGATGTCGACCCGGTCCACTCCGGGGTGGCGCAGCACCTCGCGGGCCGCCAGGCCGTCCCCGCCGCCGAGGATCAGCACGCGCGCGTGCGTCCCGGTCATCGCGGGGTGGACGAGGGCCTCGTGGTAGCGGAGTTCGTCGCGTCCGCTGACCCGGAGCCGGCCGTCGAGGAAGAGGGCGAGCGGCCGGCCGTGCGTGCCGCCGGCGAGGACGACCTCCTGGACGCCGGTCTGGAGCGCGACGCGGACGTCCCTGCCGTACATCGCCTGCCGGGCGGCCCGCTCGAAGTCGTCGACGAGGACGGCGGCCGAGGCGAGGATCGCGAGCACGAGCCCGTTGACGAGCAGCAGCAGCCAGCGGGCGCGCCGGGTCAGATCCCGGCGGAACAGCCCGAGCACCAGCGCCCCGCCGACGACCGCGTTGACGGCGCCGGTGAGCAGCGCGCCGGTGAGCTGGCCGAGGAACGGCAGCAGGAGGAAGGGGAAGGCGAGGCCGCCGACCAGGGCGCCGACGTAGTCCGCGGCGAACAGGTCGGCCACCGCGCCGCCCGCGTCCTGGCGGCGGATGCGCTGGATCAGCTCCATCAGCAGCGGGACCTCGGCGCCGATGAGCAGCCCGGTCGCGAGGGAGAAGGCGACCAGGAGGCAGCGGGGGCCGCTCGCCCACATGCCGCCCCAGTCGCCCGTCCAGGCGAACACGGCGTACAGGGCCATCGCGCTGCATCCGCCGACGAGCGCGAGCGTGGCCTCGACGGCGCCGAAACCGGCCGCGGCGAGCCCGCGCAGCCGCTTCGCGGCGAGGGAGCCGATGCCCATCGCGAAGACCATGACGGACAGCACGACCGATGCCTGTGTGACCGAGTCGCCCATCAAGTAGGAGGCGAGGGCGAGGAGTTCGAGTTCGTACACGAGTCCGCAGGCCGCACAGACGAACACGCCCGCGAGGACCAGGAACCGTCCGGTGCCCGGCCGGACGGGCAGCCGTGCCGGGCCGCCGGGGCCGCCCGGGGCGCTCCTGGGCGGCGGGGAACCGGGCGGGGCGGGCGCGTGCGGCTCGATCACGCTGCGACGTTACGTCACGCCTCGACTGCGGTTCGTCACCCACACGTGTGGTGCTGGTTTACGGAGGCCCCATATCGGTACGAGATGCGGTTCACCATCGGTACGAGATGCGGTTCGCCGCGTGCGGTGCCGCCGGTTCAGTTGGCGGAGACCGTCGCCGGCATCCGTACGCCGACTCTCGTACGGGTCGCCACCAACTGGCCGTCCTGCGGATACGCGTGCCAGGTCCGCCAGTGCACCTGTCCCTCGTGGTGCTGGGCCAGCAGTGCCGTGAAGGCGTGCGGGCTGCCGGGGAAGACGCCCGCGAGGCCGTGCGGATGGTCGGAGACGAGGGCCAGCAACTCCTGGGCGCGGCCTTCGAAGGAGCCGGGCGAGAGGACCTCGACCCGGGCCGCGAACTCGTACTCCCAGTCGCCCACCCGCTTGGCGACGCCCAGCGGAAGCGGGGTGCTGCTGCCCGGAATGCACGCCACCGTCTCCGAGCAGATGCCCCGCTCCTCCTCCAGCAGGACCTGGTGGGACGCGCCGAGGAGTCGCAACTGCATCTTCGCGCCCGTCAGTTCGAGGTCCAGTGCGGCCAGTGCGGGAAGCGGCTCGCGCCCCAGCGCCCAGGCGAGATCGGCCGCGCGCGTGTCGGTGTAGGAGGTCTTCAGGGTCGTGAGCATGGATCGGCTCCGCAAGCACACAAGGAGAGGGAGATGGGTCCGCCGCGCCCCGGTCGCACCGGGGGGTTTCGGCCCGGATCAACCCGGTCGGCCGGTTTCTGGAAGGTGTCCGCAGAGCGTCCGAGGGGCTGCGTTGGTGGTTTAGAGGGAATCATGAACTGTGGTGCCGCCACAGCGTTTTTACCCAAGTTCGTAGGGTTTCCATCCCCCAGAGGGCTCTACAGCTCAATTGTTCAACTACGGCGTGCGCCGGCGCCGGGGAGGCGTGCGCCGGTGCGCCGGGGCCGCCGCCCGGAGCCGGGACGGACGGGTGCCCGAACTCGGAAGGGGCCCGCGAGATGCCCCTTTGACAAGCGCAGTTGCCGGAGTCACGCCCGAGTACGCCGTCCCATGGACGCAGTTGTCCTACAGACATGTGAAGTTGTCTGAGACCTCGCACAGTTGCCCGACAGACGTTCGACGCATCCGCCGGACGGGAAACGCGGGGCCCGCCTCAGCTGCGGACCCCGCGTTCGGTGGGTGCGTCTCCCCCCGTGGGGAGGGCCTGTGGGACTGCCGTCAGCTGCCTCCGCCGCCGCAGCCACCGCCACCACCGCCCCCACCGCAGGAGGACCCGCCTCCGCAGGACGAGCCGCTGCTGCAGGACGAACCGCCGGACGAGCCGGAGTCTCCCCCGCCGGCCCACCAGCTGCCGCCGCCGCTCGCCGAACCGGAGGACCCCCACGTCCCGCGACGCGCCGTCCGCCCGGAACCGCCCCTGCGGACCCCGGACACCAGCGCCGCGATCAGGATGACTGCGAACACCGCCAGGATGATGCCGATAACCATGGCGTCACCCTCCTTTCGTTTCCCCCGAAGCGGCCCCCCGTGGGCGCCTCGCTCTTGCGTGAACAGGGGATGCCCGGCACCCGCACGACCCAAAGCAGAGTTGAGGAAGTCCAGAGCTTCGGCGCAGGATGACCGGCATGACCTCCAGCGCGCGCCCCCTCCTCAATCGCCGGCTCGCCGAGTTCGGGACGACGATCTTCGCCGAGATGTCCGCCCTGGCCCTGAGCACCGGCGCCATCAACCTCGGCCAGGGCTTCCCCGACACCGACGGCCCCGAGGAGGTCAGGGAGGCGGCCGTACGGGCGCTGCGGGACGGCCGGGGCAACCAGTACCCGCCGGGCCCCGGCGTCCCCGAGCTGCGTGCCGCCATCGCCGCCCATCAGCAGCGGTACTACGGCCTGTCCTACGACCCCGACACGGAGGTCCTGGTCACCGCCGGGGCCACGGAGGCCATCGCGGCCTCGCTGCTGGCCCTGGTGGAGCCCGGCGACGAGGTGATCGCCCTGGAGCCGTACTACGACTCCTACGCGGCGTGCATCGCGATGGCGGGCGGGCGCCGGGTGCCGGTCACCCTCCGCGCGCACGAGGACGAGGGCCGCTTCCGCCTCGACCTCGACGAGCTGCGCGACGCCGTCACCGACCGCACCCGCCTGCTGCTGATCAACACCCCGCACAACCCCACCGGCACGGTCCTCACCCGCGAGGAGCTGGCCGCGATCGCCGAGCTGGCGGTGGAGCGCGATCTGCTCGTGGTGACGGACGAGGTGTACGAGCACCTGGTCTTCGACGAGGCCGAGCACGTGCCGCTGGCGACGTTCCCGGGGATGCGCGAGCGCACGGTGACCATTTCGAGCAGCGGCAAGACGTTCTCGTTCACCGGCTGGAAGGTCGGCTGGGTGACGGCGGCCCCGGAACTGGTCACGGCCGTCCGATCGGCGAAGCAGTACCTGACGTACGTCTCGGCGGGCCCGTTCCAGTACGCGATCGCCGAGGCGCTCGGTCTGCCGGACTCGTACTTCGACGGCCTCCGTACCGACCTGCGGCGCAAGCGTGACCTGCTCGGGGACGGCCTGCGGGCGGCCGGGTTCAAGGTCTACCAGCCCCAGGGCACGTACTTCATCACCACCGGCATCACCCCCTTCGGCGAGAAGGACGCCTACGCCTTCTGCCGCGCCCTCCCCCAGCGCTGCGGCGTCGTCGCCATCCCCAACTCGGTCTTCTACGACAACGCCGACGCCGGCCGCGGCCAGGTCCGCTTCGCCTTCTGCAAGAGGGACGACGTTCTCCACGAGGCCGCCGTTCGGCTGCGGCGCCTGGCTTCGTGACATCACCTTCCCCTGCCGGGTCGCCGGCGGCCCTGACGCGGCGCCCCGCCCGAAGCGCGCCCGCATGACCGGGTAACAGGTTCTTCAAAGGTTCTTCATCACCTCCGGCCTACGGTCGGGCTGCCCGCCGCGCCCGCGGTCGGGCCCGACAGGAGGCGGGAGAACCGATGAGGACGAACCGGGTGCTGATGGCCATGGTGACGGCGTCGGTCATGGCGATCACCCTGGCCGGCTGCGGCGGCGAGGGCGACGCTCCGAAGGTCCCGACGGCCGACGGCGACAACGCGTCCTCGGCGTCCGGCACGACGGCCGCCCCGGGCGGTGGCGACGACGTGTCCGCGTACGTGAACGCCCAGCGCGAGTGGGTGAAATGCCTGCGGAAGAACGGGGTCGACGCCCCCGACCCGGACGCCAAGGGGCAGGTCGACTTCGGCGACAACGCGGCGCTGAAGAAGGACACGAAGTTCCTGAACGCCTCCGAGAAGTGCGCCTCGCTCGTGGCGGCCGTCCCCGAGAGCCTCGAGAAGGCCAACCAGCCCAAGCTCACCCCCGAGCAGATCAAGGTCAAGCGGGACTACGCCGACTGCATGCAGAAGAAGGGCGCCCCCGACTTCCCCGACCCCGGCCCCGACGGGACCGCGCAGGGCTCCGAGTGGGACCAGACGTCGGCGGGAGCCAAGCGTGCCACCCGTGTCTGCGCTCCGATCATCGGCGACCCGGCGGACCAGCCCGCGGGCAAGGGCTGACGATGACGGAGACGGTCACGCAGACCGATCACGAGCGCGGGGCGGCTCCCGCGCCGCCGCCGCGCGGACGGCGCGGCCGGCGTACGGTCCTGGTGGCCTCGGCTCTGGTCGTCGTGGCGGCGGTCGCCGTGGTCGGTGCGCTGGGCCTCGGCGGAGGCGGGGCGGAGGACGACTCCCCCGCCCCGCCCCGCTCGGGCTCCACCGTCCCGGTCACCCGGGCGACACTGACCGAACGCACCACGGTGGACGGCCGGTTGGGCTACGGAACCGAGATACCGCTGCCGGTCAAGTCGACGGGCACCGTGACCTGGCTGCCCACGGACGGCAGGACGGTGCAGCGCGGCGGCACTCTGCTGCGCGTCGACGACCGGCCGGTGGTGCTGCTGTACGGGACGCTGCCGATGTACCGGGACCTGGGCCTGACCACGGGCACCGGACAGGGCACCCCGCAAGACGCCGGGAACACGGAGGACGCACAGGGCAAGGGGGACGCCCAGGGCACGGGGAACCAGGGCCTCACGGACGACACCTCCAAGGCCCCGGCTCCCTCCGGATCGCCGACGCCGGGCGGCGCCGGGGCAGGAGGGACAGGAGGGACGAGGAGCACGCTGCGCGGGATGGACGTCCTGCAGTTCGAGAGCAATCTCGCCGCTCTCGGCTACACCGGCTTCACGGTCGACGAGGAGTTCACCGACGTCACCGCCCGCGCGGTCAAGCGCTGGCAGCAATCCCTCGGGCTTCCGCAGACCGGCACGGTCGGTGTCGGGGACGTCGTCTACTCCGCCGGCAAGGTGCGGATCGGCCACGCGGGTGTCCGGCTCGGTTCGGCGGTCACCGAGGACGTCCTCACGTACACCGGTACGTCCCGGAAGGTCGTCGTCAACGCCTCGGCGGCGGAGGATTCCTGGGCCGTGCGCGGCGCCGCCGTCACGATCGGGCTGCCCGACGGGACATCGGTGAAGGGCGAGGTGGCCTCGGTGGGGAAGAAGGCGACCGACCCCGAGGAGGGAGGCGGGGAGGGCGGCTCCGGGGCACCGACGGTTCCGGTGACCATCACCGTCAAGGACCAGAAATCCGTGGGAAGGCTGGAGAGCGCGCCGGTCACCGTCGAGTACGTGGGGCGGGAACGGGCGGACGTCCTCACCGTCCCGGTCGCCGCCCTGGTCGCGCTTGCCGAGGGCGGCCACGGCCTGGAGACCGCGGACGGCCGGTTCGTCGCGGTGAAGACCGGGCTCTTCGCGGACGGCCGGGTGGAAGTGAGCGGAAGCGCGGTGCGCGAGGGCATGAAGGTGAGGATCCCCGAGTGAGCGCGGCGTCGGCGGTCGTGGAGTTCGACGGGGTCTCCAAGACGTACCCCGGTGGTGTGGCGGCGGTACGGGACGTGACCTTACGCATCGGGCGCGGCGAACTCGTCGCGGTCGTCGGCCCGTCGGGCTCGGGCAAGTCCAGCATGCTGAACCTCATGGGCAGCCTCGACCGGCCCTCCGCCGGGCGGGTGCTGGTCGACGGCCACGACGTGGCGAAGCTGACGGACCGTGAGGTATCGGCACTGCGGGCCACCCGGATCGGCTTCGTCTTCCAGCAGTTCCATCTGGCGGTAGGGGTTCCGGTCCTGGACTCCGTGGCCGACGGGCTGCTGTACGCCGGGGTACCGCTGCGCCGCCGCCGGGCCGGGGCGGCGGTGGCGCTGGAACGAGTCGGCCTCAGCCACCGCGTCCACCACCTCCCGCACCAGCTGTCCGGTGGCGAGCGCCAGCGGGTGGCGGTGGCCCGGGCGGTGATCGGCGAACCGGCGGTCCTGCTGGCGGATGAACCGACCGGCAACCTGGACTCCGCTTCCGGGCAGGCCGTACTCGGTCTGCTGCACGAGCTGCACGCCGCCGGGACCACCGTCGTGATCATCACCCACGACCGGGAGATCGCGGCCGGGCTGCCCCGCCGCATCGAGATGCGCGACGGCCGCGTGGTGGCGGACACCACGACCGTGGCGGACACCACGACCGCGGACGCGCCGAGTGAGGCGGTCCGATGACCGACGGTACGACGAACGGCCTCCCCATGGACGACGCCCCGCCCACCCCGCCGTCCGGCCCCCGCCGGCGCACCGGACGTGGCCGCGGACGGGCGAGCGGTGCCGTCGCCGGCACGGACGGCGGGCTGCGGGCCGCCCGCCTCGGCCCCCAGGACATCGTGCGACTCGGCGGGACCGGGCTGCGGACCCGTCCCCTGCGGGTCTTCCTCTCCGCGCTCGGGATCGCGATCGGCGTCGCCGCCATGATCGCGGTGGTCGGGATCTCCGGCTCCGGCCGGTCGGAGGTGGACCGCCGGCTCGACGCGCTCGGCACCAACCTGCTGCGGGTCGCCCCCGGCGACGCGCTCGACGGCACCGAGGCCAAGCTGCCCCACGAGGCCGTCGCGATGATCGGCCGCATCCCGCCCGTGCGGCAGGTCGCCGCCACCGGCGCGACCGCCGCCCACATCTACCGCAATGAGCACATCGCCATCGGCCGCACCGGCTCCCTGGAGGTCCTCGCGGCCGACAGGGACCTGCTGCCGGCGGTCGGCGGCCACGTTCGCCGAGGCCGCTGGCTGGATTCCGCGACCGAGAAGTACCCGGCGGTCGTACTCGGCTCCACGGCCGCGCGGCGGCTCGACGTGTACACGCCGGGGACCCGGGTCTGGCTCGGCGGCCGCTGGTTCTCCCTCGTCGGCGTCCTCGATCCCGTACCGCTCGCGCCGGAGCTCGACAGCGCGGCGCTGGTCGGCTGGCCGGCGGCCCGGACGTACCTGCGCTTCGACGGCCATCCGTCCACGGTCTACGTCCGCGCCGAGGACAGCCAGGTCGCGGAGGTACGGGCCGTGCTGCCGGCCACGGCGTACCCGGAGAAACCGGGCCAGGTCAGCGTCTCCCGGCCCTCCGACGCGCTCGCCGCCCGCGAGGCCACCGAGTCGGCGCTGGCCGGGCTGCTGCTCGGCCTCGGCGGCGTGGCCCTGCTCGTCGGTGGCGTGGGGGTCGGCAACACGATGGTCATCTCGGTCCTGGAGCGGCGCCCGGAGATCGGCCTGCGCCGGGCACTGGGGGCGACCCGCGGCCAGATCAGGACCCAGTTCGTGACGGAGTCGCTGCTGCTGTCGCTCATCGGCGGCCTCGGGGGGACGGTGCTGGGGACCGCGATCACGGCGGCCTACGCCCTCAGCCGCGAGTGGCCGACGGTCGTCCCGGTGTGGGCGAGTGCGGCGGGGATCGGCTGCACCCTCGTCATCGGCATGATCGCCGGACTGTATCCGGCGGTACGGGCGAGCCGGCTGTCACCGACGGAGGCCCTGTCCGGCTCCTGAACGGGTCAGGGGCGGCCTCGGTGAGACCGCCCCTGACGCACTATGAGTCCGGCCTGCTCAGCCCTCCCGCGGGAGTGCCGGCGGGCGTACTAGAAGCCGCAGTAAGTGAGGCTGCCGCCGTCGCTCAGCAGGTCGTCGCGGACCCAGCCGGTCGTACCGGTGGTGTCGTTCCGGAGGTACGTCCAGGTCTCGCTGGTGTTCCCGATGCGCGTGTAGCAGTGGTAGTCGAGGCGGTGGGTGTTGTAGGCGATGCCGTTGCTGGCACAGTTGGTGCTGGATCCGCTTCTCTCGTTGGCGCCGCTGGCCGTCCTGTTCCAGGCGCTGCTGTCCAGGTCGGAGGCGGTCCTGCCGCAGGACGCGGCCGCGGTGGCCGGGGTGGAGAGGGCGAGCGGGACGGCCATGGCCACCGCCGCAAGGGCAGGTACGACAGCCGCGAGTCGACGCTTCATTTCTGTACCCCCATGAATCCATTTTCTGTTGGCACTGCTTCCCCCGTGCACCGTGTGGCACCTGAGCAAAACAGTCACCACTGCATCAATCGGTGTGCAAATGGCGTCAGTACAATCGCAGTCCCGAAAATCCTGAAGAAAGAATTCCGCCCGCAACTGTCCGATTTCTGTCGACAGGGGACCGAAAATGCCAGGAGCGACAATGCGCCACTCTGCGGCCCTTTTGGCCACTCGATGAGCTTCCGGCTCCGGGTACTCGGCCTGCTGATGCTGGTCGCGATGACCGCCACCGCCGCCACCGCCTGGCTGACCCTGCGTCAGGCGAACCGCCAGGTCCAGGAGAGTGTCACCGCGGGACGGCAGGAGGTCTCCCGGATCACCGGCGAGCTCCGCGCGTACGGGGTCGCGCACGCCACCTGGGAGGGCCTCCCGCCGACGGTGAGCCGCCTGGCAAAGGACACCGGCCAGCGCATCCGGGTCGCCACCGAGAACGGCGTCCTGCTCGCCGATTCCGACGCGCTCCAGGGCCGTGCCCCCCGCCCGGTGAGCAGCCAGCCGGCGGTGCTGGTCGACCCGCGTCCCCTCCTGCGGATCCCCGCGGGACAGTTACCGCGGACCTCGATGAAACTGACGGCGACAGCGATCGCCCAGTACCGCGCCGAAGCGGCGTACGCGGCCTGTCTGACCCGGGCGGGGGCCGAGGTGACGGCCCGGCCGGACGACACCGGCGTGCCGCGGATCCGCACAGAGCGCCGGCCGGAACAGTGCGCGGAGCCGACAGGCGAACCGGACCCGCGGACTGCGCGGGACCTGGAGGCGATCAGGACATGCGAGTCCGAGCAGCAGTTCATCGCCTGTCTGCAGCGGGTGTTCAACGAACGCGTGGGCTCCGCCGCCCCGCCACGCCTGGAGATCCGTCTCGGCGTCCGGGACGAGTCCCCGCCCACCCTGGCCGCGGCACCCACGGTGGCCGTCGCCGGCGGCGTCGCCCTCGCCGCCGTGCTCGGCGCCCTGCTCCTGAGCCGGGCCGTGCTGCGCCCGGTCCGTGCCATGACCCTGGCCGCCGGGGGGCTGGGCGAGGGAGACCTGGGGCGGCGGGTCCCCGTCTCCGGCCGGGACGAGATCGCCCAACTCGGCCGTGCCTTCAACCGGATGGCGGACTCCATACAGGCCGGCGAGGAACGCCAGCGCCGCCTCACCGGTGACATCGCCCACGAGCTGCGCACCCCGCTGGCCAATCTGCGCGGCTATCTGGAGGCCCTGCGGGACGGGATCGTCGAACCGACCCCCGAGCTGCTCGACTCCCTCCACGAGGAGGCACTGCTGCAGCAGCGGATCGTGGACGACCTGCAGGTTCTCGCGCTGGCCGAGGCCGGTGCGCTCACCTACCACCGCACGCGCGTCGACCTGCGCGAGCTCCTCGAAGCCGCCGGCACGGCCCACCGCGCCCAGGCCGACGCGGCGGGTGTCGCGCTGAGGCTGGATGCGCCGCAGCCTGTGTACGTCATCGCCGACGCCGACCGTGTACGTCAGGTCGTCGGCAATCTGGTCGGCAACGCCCTGAGGGCCACGGCACCGGGCGGCACGGTGACACTCGCCCTGGTCCGGAGCGGCGATCTCGCGATCATTCAGGTGCGGGACACCGGCAAGGGCATACCCGCCGAGGACCTGCCGCATCTCTTCAACCGCTTCTGGCGAGCGGACGCGGCACGGGGCCGCGCCACCGGAGGGAGTGGCCTGGGGCTGTCCATCGCCCGCCAGATCGTGACCGATCACCAGGGGACCATCGACGTGGAGAGCGCCGTCGGCGTCGGCACCACCTTCACCGTCGCGCTCTCCACGGCCCGGCCGCGGGCCGACGCCGGCTGATCGACCCCGGTCAGGATCCCGGGAGCGCCCGGGTGGGGGCCGAGCCGTCCAGCAGGCGATACCCCCGGCCGTACACGGTCTCCAGATGGCGTGGCCGGGCCGGGTCGTCCCCCAGCTTCCGGCGCAGGTTGCGGACATGGGCGTCCACCGTGCGCTCGAGTACATCGCTGTCGTAGCCGAAGGCGCACTCGATGATCTGGGTCCGGGTGAACACCCGCCCCGGCTGGCGGGCCAGAGCCTCCAGGATCGAGAACTCCTTGGAGGTCAGCGCCACCGGACGGCCCGCCACCCGGACCTCGAAGCGGGCGGTGTCCAGTTCGACCGCACCGACCCGCAGCACCTCGCTCCCGGCCGCGCCGCCCTTCCTGGAGCGCCGCAGCAGCGCCCGTACCCGCGCGGTGAGTTCGCGGGGACTGTAGGGCTTGGTGAGGTAGTCGTCGGCCCCCAGATCGAGGCCGAGAAGCATGTCCTCCTCGGTGCTGCGGGCGGTCAGCAGCAGAATCGGCACCTCGGAGGCCTCGGCACGCAGAATGCGGCATACGTCAAGGCCGTCGACGAGCGGCAGCATCACATCGAGAACGATGAGATCCAGCCCCGTCGAACGCGCCCGTTCCAGCGCCGCCCTGCCGTCGGCCACGACCTGCACGGCGTTGCCTTCCCGTTCCAGATAAATCCGGATGAGACGAGATTGTTTTTCGTCGTCTTCGGCGACCAGGATGCGCGCGCTCAACGATTCTCCTCAGCGAGGCCCGGCACGATTCCATCACCGTTGATACCAACGCACCCCCGGAATTCCCACCTCCGGGAAACTCCCGGGCGTCAGGCCGGGCGGATCGCGCCCTTGATCGCCGACTGGCCGGCGAAGAACACCGACTCCTCACGGATGAGCGCTCCGGGACCCGGGGCGTGGATCATCATGCCGTCGCCGCTCCAGATGCCGACGTGACCGAGGTCGTCGTGGAAGAAGACCAGGTCTCCGACCTGGGCGTCAGCGAGCGAGACCTGCGTTCCCGCTCCCCACTGGGCCTGCGTGGTCCGGGGAAGCATGACGCCGGCGGCCTTCCACGCGGCCTGGGTGAGACCGGGGGCGTCGTACGATCCCGGCCCGACCGCGCCCCATACGCAGGGCCTGCCGGTCTGCGCCCGGGCGAAGTCGATCACCCGCTCGGCGCGGGTGCGGTGGCCGCTGTCCGGCGACAGCCACGATCCACCGTAGGCGCCGGGTGGGAACGCGGCGGAGAGGGCGGGTGCGGCGGCCGGCTCGGTGAGTACCGCCGGAGCAGGAGCGCTCGGGGCAGATGCCGGGGCGTCCGGCAGGCCGGCGTCATAAAGGGCGGTGGTCAGGCCGGCCGGTGCAGCGGGGGTGTGGCGAGCGGCGGGATCGGACGTGTAGTGCGGGGTGGGAGCGAAGGTGTGGTCAGGAGTGGGAGCGGCTGACAGAACCGCGGGATACGTCGCGGTCGCACCGGTCGCCGGACCGGCACCGTAGGTCAGCGTCCCGGTCGCCGGACCGGCACCGTAAATCTCCGTCCCGGTCGCAGGACCGGCACCGTACGCCTCCGTCCCGGTCGCCGGGAGATCCACCTGGAGGGTGCCTGCGGCGGGCCCCTGGACGGTGGGCAGCGTCACGGTGGGCAGCGGGCCGGACAGCGGGTCGGGCTCCGGGGCAGGCGCCTGCCCGACGGGCTCGTACAGCGGCCACGCCGCCGCGTCGCCGCCGAGGACCGGTAGCGCGTCACCGGGCCCGGCGCTCTCGTCCCGCCGGGACTCGCCCGGCAGAGCCGGTGCGACACGCTGGGCGGGGATCTCCGGGAGGGCTCCGGTGGCTGGTGACTGAGCTGTTCCGCCGGTCAGCTCCCGGGCAACACTCTTGGGCGCTTCGAGGGCGAGGGGTTCCGCGGGACGTTCCGCAGGGCGCACGGGTCGTACGGACTCGGGTGCGCGGTCGGGACGGACCGGCGACCTCCGGTCCGGCAGCGTCGCCGGCAGGGTCGGGCCCGATGTGGCCCGGGCGGAGGCGAACCACTTCCGGGCGAAGGTCACGGCCGCGGGCTCCGTGTCCTCCTGGGACCGGCCACCGGTGGCGGCCACGTTCCTCTGGCGCGGGATCGAAGCGGCCCGGGTCGCGTTGTACCTACCCGTGTCGCTCTCGGCCCGGTCGTAGAGCCTGTTGACCCACCGCCGGACCTCGTCAGGGCTCGGGCCCTCGCTCTCACTCGCCAACGAGGGCGCTCCTTCCGTCCAAGCGGGCGAGACCACCTGCCTACCGGTAGAAGTCGCGCGCGCAGTGGTCAACTTAGCAAACTTGTGAACCTTTAGTGAAGATCGATCACTGGCGAGGTCAGGAGGATCGCGACGGCGAGAGCGGCGCCGACGCCGTGACGGACGCGGCGAGGAAGGCGGTGGAGCGGGAGACGGGCATCGGATGTGCGCCGCTGAGAAAAGGCGTACGGCGCGTACAGCACGTACCTGTCCTGCTCGTACGCGCCGACGCGCCGCTGGGGCGAGGCCTCGCTGGGCCTACTCTTCGTCTTCGGGCTTCTCCGCCTCGTTGATCTCCTCCTCGAGCCCGAGCTGCTCGATGAGCCACTTGTCGAACTCGATCGCCGCGCGCACCCAGCTGACCGTCGAGGAGACGAAGTGCTCCAGGCTGACACCCATGCCGATCAGCATCTGGGCCTCGCCGATGAGGCGGACCGTGCCGTCGTCGTGGGTGTGGCTGTAGACCTTGGGCCACAGCGTGCGGCGGTTCCAGTCGTCGATCGACTCCAGGATCTGCGGCTTCGCCTCGATCTCATGGGGCCGGTCGTAGAACGTCCGCACGGAGAAGACCTGCTGGTCTCCCTCACCCCGGAACATGAAGTAGGTGCGGAACTGCTCCCACGGCGCCGCGAGGTCTCCCTCGTCGTCGACGACGTACTTGAGCTCCATCTGGTCGAGGAGCTGCTTCACGAGGTCCTGATCCGGGACGACGGGGCCGGCCGGGCCGCCGGGCTGCGGCTCGGGCTGGCCCCCGAAGTTCGGAATCGAGGACGGGTCGATGGTCACCGTGAATTTCCCTTCGTACGGATTCCGCCATCCTCCCCCATCCGGGGAGGGGGGTGGCAAGCCCGGACCGGCCCCATCAGCCGTCGGCTGACAGGATCCGGCCGGTCGGGGGAAGCACCGGGTACCCACCGGAGCCTTCACACGACTGTCAGGCGCGACGGACCTCGAAGATGTCGACCTTGTTGTTCCAGTTCCCGCCGCCCGGGTAGTCGAGGTTGGTGAAGTTCGACCAGCCGCCCGGCGGGTCGAGCCGCCGGACCCGGTCCGCGACGGGCCAGGAGCGCAGGTCGGTGATCTTCGCGTCGCCGTAGTTGATCGAGTAACGGCCGACCCAGTAGTAGACGGCGCTCAGCTTGTCCCGGCAGCCCCACTCCTTGAGGTCCTTCTCCCCGTCGGAGAACAGCCGCAGGAGCTTGCCCTTGTAGCCGACCTTCATATAGAGGCACCAGTAGTCGGCGACGCACCGGGAGGGCGGCGCGGCGGCCGCGCTGGGCCCGGCGGGAGCGGCGGCGTTGGCCTTCAGCGTCTCCTCGCGGATGTCGGCGGGCAGCTCGGGGTCGGCCAGCGCCTCGGCGTCCGAGTCGTAGCAGTGCACCTCACCGCTGGGCAGCTCGGTGCAGCTGTCGGCGCCCTCCCACGAATCGGCGAGGTTGATCTTCTTCCCGTTGTACTCGGCGATCACGGGGTTCGCCGGCGCTTCGTCCGCCGGTGTGGCGGTGACCGACGGCTCGGCGGTGGGCTCCTCGGCCGCGTGCACCACCGTGCCGCTGGTGAGCACGAGCACGGTGGCCGAGGCGGTGGCCACGAGGGCGGCCGTCAGCGATCTGCGTATCACGTCTGTCCTCCGGGACGGGGTCGTGGCGGGGTGAAGGGTGTCGCCGGTCAGCCGTGGACCAGCTTGGTGCCCTCGAGCTCCTGGGTGATGGCACCCTTGCCGTCGCCCTCGATGTCGTAGACGACCGTGGCGTCCGACGACCACCACAGCTCACCGTCGTAGACGACGGACGGAGCGACGCAGGTGTTCTCGGGGGAGTCGTAGGACCACTGGTAGTGGTCGTTGACGACCGCGGTCATGTCGCAGGTCTTCTTGGTCCTGACCTCGTCGGTCCCGGACGTGCCGAGGCGCGACTCGATCCGCGTCGTGATCTTGAAGCTGGTGAACCGCGTCGAGCCGTCGATCACCTGGTCGACGCCGAGCTGCCAGTAGACGACCGACTTCCCGGTCATGTTGCCGTTGGACGTCGTGTTCGCCCCGGTGTTCTCCACGTAGTAGGTCGTCTGCGGCTTCTGGCCGGGGAAGACGACGTCGAACTGGGACGAGGCCGTCCAGGCGGCGGCCGGGCCGGCGAACAGCACGCCGATCGCGAGGGCGGACGAGGCGAGACCGGCTGCGGTCAGAGTCTTGCGCATGGGCATTCCTTCTGGCTGGGGCTGAGGTGGGGACCCGAGAGGGCAGTGGAGTGCAGTGCGGGGCTGGTCGCCTGTGCCGCTGTGGCGGCGCGTGCCGCGACGGCTCCCCGTCAGCGCACGGGCGGCGGCCTGAAGTCGCGCAGAATGGCGCGCAGGGATGCGTGCACCCGTGAAATCCCCCGTGAATTCCCCCGTGAATGGTCAACGCACCAGGCGGGACTGGTCAGGTCCACATCACTGGCAGCCAGGTCACTCTAGGCACAGCGGCAACACGCCGACAGAGGGCCGAGATGACGTGGCCGAGAAGCGCTCCACGAGCGGAAGCGGCCACCGAATACGGAAGACCGTTCGAATCCTGCCCGGAAGGTGCGACGTTGCCGTGAAGCGGAGGGCGCGGAGTGCGCGGGGGTGACCCCGAGTTGGCCGAATACTTCGTATGCCTACGCCCCCGCCCCGTCCCAGGAAGTGCCCACATGACCCCCACCCCGCCCCCGCCCT
>NZ_JBHUTX010000011.1:152274-193343 GCF_042671245.1 Streptomyces sp. NPDC057099 | reverse complement strand
GGCCTATGCCCACCCACCACCCGAAGCGGTGGGGCTGGAAGCCCGACTCGCCTCATCGGCCCCGCGCTCCACAGAAACCGAGCCCGGGGCCGAGAGCGCGTACGCCACCCCGCCCACCAGCCCCGACAGCAGAAAACCGCAGTCCACCCCGCCGGTCAGTGACGGCAGGGACACCGCCAGGACGCCCACGGTCGCTCCGGCCGCCCAGGAGAGTGTCGCCGGGATGTTCCAGCCGGAGCGGTACCAGTAGGCACCGCCCCGGGCCCGGCGGTTGAAGACCTGGAGGGCCTGCGCGTCGTACACCCCGCCGCAGCGGGCGAAGCCGATGAGGGTGATGACCGCCCACGGCGTGCCGATCGCCGTCAGCAGCAGGACGAAGGACGTCATCGCGGCCTGCGCGGTCGAGTGGTAGTGCCCCGCGAAGACGCAGGCCGTGGCCACGACGGCGACCGTGTACGTGGCCGTGGCGCGGGAGGCGCGCGGCAGGATCGCGTCCAGGTCGAGGCCCATCGAGTACAGCATCAGACCCGCGTTGCCGACCGAGCCCGCGGAGGCCGCGAGGAGCAGCGGGACGAGGTACCAGGCCGGGGCGGCGGAGACCAGCGGGCCCGCGTAGTCGAGGGCAGCCCCGGCCGCGTACGCCGTGAACGTGCCGAACAACTGCGGCACCAGCAGCCCCAGCGTCAGCCCCAGCCAGGTCGCGTGCAGCACCCGGCGCGAGGAGTGGCGGGCCGGTGAGATGTAGCGGGTGTAGTCGCCGAGCAGCGTGATGAACGCGATCGGCCCGGACAGCCCGGCCGCCACGGCCGCGAGCAGCCAGGTCGGCCAGAAGCCGCCCAGGAGATGGCCGCCGGCCTCCGGCAGCGCGGCGGTGGTGAAGCCGGGGGCGTAGGCGGCCACGCCGAGCGCCAGCAGGGCCGTCATGCCGAACGCCAGCACCCGGGACATCGCGAGCAGCACCCGGTAGCCGTACACCGCGCCCGCGACGGTGGCCGCGGCGAGCAGCCCGTAGACGACTGCGTACGACGTCCCGCCCTGCGGCAGTCCGGCCAGCCGGCCCAGCACGCCCACCATCACGTCCCCGCCGATCCACACGGTCAGCGCGGTGTAGCCGAGGGCCAGCAGCAGCCCGACCACCGAGCCGACCAGCCGGCCGCGCACCCCGAACTGGGCGCCGGAGGAGGTCGACAGGTTGGTGCCCGTGCGCAGCGAGACCAGCGCCAGCGGAGCCGTGAACACCACGCCCACCACCGTGCCGGCGACTATCGCGCTGACCGATCCCCACCAGTCCAGGCCGAAGGACGGCGGCAGCCAGCCGAAGACGATCACGCCCAGGCAGAGGTTGGAGCCGAGCAGGATCGCGACGAGGTCGCGCGGCCCGCTGGTGCGCTCCTCCTCGGGGATGGTGTCGACTCCGCGCTGTTCGATCGGCATGCTGGTCTCCCTTGGTTAGAGCGACGTTCAATGTGATGTGTGCTCCGCCTTACCGTCAACCTTTCGGCCAAGGGAATCTCATGTTTAGAGTGATGCTCTAAATGGAGGGAGTGACATGCGGCTGACCCCGACCGAACGCGACCGGCTGCTGCTCTTCGGTGCGGCCGAGCTCGCCCGCGCCCGCAGGGCCAGGGGACTGAGGCTCAACGTCCCCGAGGCGACCGCGCTCATCGCCGACACGGTGTGCGAGGCCGCTCGGGACGGCGAACGGCTCGCGGAGGCCGTCGAGGCCGCACGGTCCGTGCTCGGGCCCGACGACGTGCTGCCCGGTGTCGCCGACGTCGTCACCGAGGTGCACGTCGAGGCGGTCTTCGACGACGGCTCACGGCTCGCGGTCGTCTCCGACCCCATTGGCGGCGGATCGGGGCCGGCCGCACCGGGCGCGCTGCTGCCGGGGCCCGAGCACGCCGAGCCGGAGCCGGCCGAGCGGCTGACAGTCACCAACACCGCGACGGTGCCGGTCTCCGTCACCTCCCACTTCCACTTCTTCGAGGCGAACCCGCGGCTCGACTTCGCCCGGGAGCGGGCCTACGGGATGCGGCTCGCCGTGCCCGCCGGGTCGACCGTGCGGTTCGGGCCGGGGGAGAGCGTCGAGGTCGGGCTGGTGCCCATGGGCGGCGACCGGATCGCGATCGGCTTCGCCGGTCTGGTCGACGGGCCGCTGGACGCGCCCGGCACTCGCGAGGAGGCCCTGCGTCGCGCTGCCGCTTGCGGGTACCTGGGCGCAACGGATCTGCCCCGTGGTGTGCCGGACTCATCCGGTGGCGCACCGGACCCGGCCCACGGCGTACCGGATCCGCCCGGCGGCGTGCCGGACCTGCCCGGTGGCGTACCGGCCCCGCCCGACGACGGCGTACCGAACCCGCCCCACGGCGTACCGAACCCGCCCCACGGCGTACCGAACTCGCCCCACGGCGCACCGAACCCGTCCGATGGCATATCGGACACAGCTGATCAGGAGGCCGAGCGATGAGCCGCCCAGGAGGGCACCCCGCCGAGGCCCGCCGCCTCACCCCGTACGAGTACGCCGCCGCTCACGGCCCCCGGGCCGGTGACCGTATCCGGCTGGGGGACTCCGGCCTCACCATCGAGGTCGAGTCCGACTCCCAGCGCTACGGGGACGAGTTCCTCGCCGGGTTCGGCAAGACCGCCCGTGACGGGCTGCATCTCAAGGCCGCAGCCGTCCGGGAGACCTGTGACGTCGTCGTCAGCAACGTCGTCGTGATCGACGCGGTCCAGGGCATCCGGAAGGTCTCCATCGGGATCAGGGAGGGGCGGATCCGCTCGATCGGGCGGGCCGGGAACCCCGACACCCTCGACGGGGTCGACGTCGTCGTCGGCACCGGCACGTCGATCGTCTCCGGCGAGGGCCTCATCGCCACGGCCGGGTCCGTCGACACGCACGTGCACCTGCTGTCGCCGCGTGTCATGGAGGCCTCGCTCGCCTCCGGCGTGACCACGATCATCGGGCAGGAGTTCGGGCCAGTGTGGGGCGTCGGCGTCAACTCGCCCTGGGCGCTGCGGCACGCGTTCAACGCGTTCGACGCATGGCCGGTCAACATCGGCTTTCTGGGCCGGGGTTCGTCGTCCGACCCGGCCCCGCTGGTGGAGGCCCTCGCCGAGGGCGGCGCCTCCGGCTTCAAGGTGCACGAGGACATGGGCGCCCACACCCGCGCCCTGGACACCGCCCTGCGCGTGGCCGAGGAGCACGATGTCCAAGTAGCCCTGCACAGCGACGGATTGAACGAGTGCCTGTCCGTCGAGGACACCCTGCGCGTCCTGGAGGGGCGCACCATCCACGCCTTCCACATCGAGGGCTGCGGCGGCGGACACGTCCCGAACGTCCTGAAGATGGCGGGCGTGCCGAACGTCATCGGCTCCTCCACCAACCCCACCCTGCCCTTCGGCCGGGACGCGGTCGCCGAGCACTACGGCATGATCGTCTCCGTCCACGATCTGAAGACCGATCTGCCCGGCGACGCCGCCATGGCCCGCGACCGCATCCGCGCCGGCACCATGGGCGCCGAGGACGTCCTGCACGACCTGGGCGCGATCGGCATCACCTCGTCGGACGCGCAGGGCATGGGACGCGCGGGCGAGACGGTCCGCCGCACCTTCGCCATGGCCGGGAAGATGAAGTCCGAGTTCGGCGCCCCCGGCGACCACGACAACGAACGCGTCCTGCGCTACATGGCCAAGCTGACCATCAACCCGGCCCTCGCGCACGGCCTCGCGCACGAGGTGGGGTCGCTGGAGCCCGGCAAGCTCGCCGACATCGTGCTGTGGCGCCCGGAGTACTTCGGCGCCAAGCCGCAGCTGGTGCTGAAGTCCGGCTTCCCGGCGTACGGCGTGACCGGCGACCCGAACGCGGCGACCGACACCTGCGAACCCCTGGTGCTGGGGCCGCAGTTCGGTGCGCACGGGGCGACACCGGCCGATATCTCGGTGGCGTTCGTCGCACAGGCCGCCCTGGACCAGGGGCGCGACACGATGCCGACCCGCCGCCGCAGGGTCGCCGTGCGCGGCACCCGCGGGATCGGCCCGGCCGACCTGCGCCGCAACTCCCGTACCGGAGCGGTCGACGTCGACCAGCGCACCGGTCTGGTCACCCTCGACGGCGAGCCCCTGCGTTCGGATCCCGCCGACTCGGTCTCCCTCAACCGCCTGTACTTCCTCTAGCACCCCGGACAAGGACCCCAGATGAACAAGGCTGCCGCCGACGGCTTCCGCATGCCCGCCGAGTGGGCCCCGCACGAGCGCACCTGGATGGCCTGGCCGGGCGAGAACCCGACCTTCGCCGATCCGGGGGAGCTGGCCGCCGCCCGCGTCGCCTGGGCCGCGGTCGCCCGCGCCGTCCGCCGCTTCGAACCGGTGACGGTGGTGTGCGGGCCGGGGCAGTCGGACCAGGCGCGCACACTGCTGGGCGAGGGCATCGACACGGTCGAGCGGGACCTCGACGACGCCTGGATGCGCGACATCGGCCCGACCTTCCTGACCGACGGGAAGGGCGGACTGGCCGCCGTCGACTGGACGTTCAACGGCTGGGGCGCCCAGGAGTGGGCCCGCTGGGAGCACGACACGAAGGTGGCCGCGCATGTCGCGGACCTCGCCGGGGCACGGACGTACGCCTCGCGGCTCGTCAACGAGGGCGGGGCGATCCATGTGGACGGCGAGGGCACCGTCCTGCTGACCGAGACGGTCCAGCTCGGTCCGGAGCGCAACCCCGGCTGGACCCGGGAGCAGGTCGAGGAGGAGATCCACGCCCAGCTCGGCACCCGCAAGGCGATCTGGCTGCCGCGCGGACTGACCGGCGACTACCCGCCCCACGGTTTCGGCACCCTCGGCCACGTCGACATCGTCGCCGCCTTCGCCTGGCCGGGGGTCGTCGTGGCGCACTCCCAGCCGGACCCGGCGCACCCCGACCACGAGGTGGCCAAGGAGGTCAGCGGGCTGCTGAGGGCCCAGACGGACGCGCGCGGCCGCCGACTGGAGGTGGTGGAGGTCCCCGCGCCGACCGTCCTGGAGGCCGACGGCCACTGGGCCGACTACTCCTACATCAACCACTACCTCTGCAACGGCGGCGTGGTCCTGTGCGGCTTCGACGACCCCCGCGACGAGATCGCGGCCGGCATCTTCCGCCGGCTCTTCCCCGAGCGGACCGTGACCCTGGTGGACGCCCGTACGATCTTCGCTGGTGGTGGAGGCATCCACTGCATTACGCAGCAACAGCCGAAGATCTAGAACCCGGGAGCCGCAGATGGCCGGTGGGCGCAGGCAGGCGCCGCCCCGCGAGGACGTGCTCGCCGCCGCCATGGAGATGATCGCCGAGCGCGGTCTGGAGAAGCTCACCATGGCGGCGCTCGGCCGCGAGGTCGGGATGAGCAGCGGGCACCTGATCTACTACTTCGGCTCCAAGGACGAGCTGCTGCTGCGCACCCTGGAGTGGAGCGAGGGCCGGCTGGGCGCCGAGCGCGGACGGCTGCTGACCCGCGCCGCCGGCGCCCGCGAACGCCTCGACGCCTACGTCGACCTGTACGTCCCCGACGGCCATCGCGACCCGCACTGGACGCTGTGGCTGGAGGTCTGGAACCGCTCGCAGAACGCCGACGAGGCGGCCCGCGACCGGCAGGCCGCCATCGAGGGCGTCTGGCACCGCGACCTGGTCGCCCTGCTCGCCGAGGGCATCTCACGAGGCGAGTTCCGCCCTGTCGACCCCGACCGCTTCGCCACCCGCCTGCGGTCGCTGCTGGACGGCTTCGCCATCCATGTGGCGATCGGCCTGCGCGGCACCGACCGGGCACAAGTCCTCCAGCACGTACGGGAGTTCCTCGCGGACAGCCTCCTCGCGGACATCTGAACGCCCGCCCGCGTTGTACTCAATTCGGCGGATTGACCCCCTGGCCGGTGGTGATGTTGGCTCTGGAGGAGCCCTCGGCGCGGGGCCGGGGGAGAAGCGTCCACGGGGCCACGGGGACACCAAGGTAGGGGCCACGGGGATGCGGGAACACAGGGGGAAACAGCACATGACCAGCATCAGGAGGGCCACGTCCGTCGCGCTCGGACTGGCCCTGGCCGTCACGCTCGGCACCGCCGCCGCGCTGCCCGCGACCGCCGCGCCGGCGCCGGTGCCGCGCACCGAGAAGGCGAGCGTCGCACCGGACGGCACCGACGGCGACGCCCCCTCGGGCGGACCGAGTCTCAGCGCCGACGGCCGCCTTCTGGCCTTCGTCTCCCGCGCGGACAACCTCGTCGCCGGGGACACCGACGGCCTGGCCGACGCCTTCGTACGCGACCTCGACACCGGCACGACCCGCCTGGCGAGCGGTGGCGCGGACGGCTCCGTCGACGACGTCGCCCTGAGCGGCAACGGCCGCCATCTGGCCTTCGCCGCCACCACTGCGAGCGACGGCCGCAGCCACATCTGGGTCAAGGACCTGAAGACCGGCACCCTCCAGCGCGTCGCGGACACCGTCGCCACCGGCTACGACACCGGCAGGGAGCCCGCCATCAGCGCCGACGGCCGCTACGTCGCCTTCGTGGCCGAGCGCTCCGCATTCGGGGAGGGCGAGGACCGCTGGGGACGCGTCTACCGCGTCGACCGCACCAGCGGCGAGGCCGTCCGCATCAGCCAGGTGCCCGCGGCGACCGACCGGAAGACCGCCGCCACCCACCCGTCCATCAGCGCCGACGGCAGCCGTGTCGGCTACCAGTTCTTCGTCCCGCACCCCTCCTCGGGCGACTGGAGCGACGCCTGGGTCCGTGACGTGCCGAGCGGGAAGCTGTTCCACGCCGATCTGGCGCCGGACGGCCTGACGTCCGACGGGCAGACCGAGTTCCCGCAGATCAGCGCCGACGGCCGGTACGCGGTCTTCAACTCGCTCGACTCGCGGCTGACCCCGGGCGACACCAACCAGGGCCACAACGTCTTCGTCCGTGACCTCAGGACGGGGGACCTGCGCCGGATCGACGCCGCCGACCCGGCCGCCTTCACCGCGTTCCCCCGGCTCAGCGCCGACAGCCGGTACCTCGCCTTCGTCTCGGCCGACCCGGGCGACCCGGACCGTACGACGCGCGCGTACGTCCGTGACCTGCGCACCGGGCGCACGGTCCTGGCCAGCCCCGACGCCCAGGGCGGGCCGAACGACCAGGGCGTGTCCGCCCCGGTGATCGACCGGCACGGCCGCGCGGTCGCCTTCAGCAGCTCCTCGCCCGACCTCGTGCCCGGCGACACGTACGACACGTCCCACGTCTACGTGCGTCACCTCCGGTGACCGACCGCATCCTGAGACAACCGTGAGCGAGGCGCGGGGGCTGTGCCACACTGCCCCCGTGCTCTCGTTCGCCATGATTATTGGCAGCAGGCGCGCCGGTCCGCAGTGACCGCCACGTACGACCAGGTACGGGCGGACACCGTCGTCCTCGACCCGCGCGCAGACCTCTCGCACCCGCGAGAGGTTTTTCGCTTTTCTGGCCCACCCGAAGCCAGGAGCGAGAGCGCGAGGGAGTATGTGGGGGCGGTGGAGCCGGTCATTCCGGTACGACCGAGATCCAATCCTCAGGAGCCTTGAGACCATGACCGCAACCAGCGAACTCGACGATTCGTTCCACGTCTTCGACACCACCCTGCGCGACGGCGCCCAGCGTGAGGGCATCAACCTCACCGTCGCCGACAAGCTGGCCATCGCACGGCACCTGGACGACTTCGGCGTGGGCTTCATCGAGGGCGGCTGGCCGGGCGCGAACCCTCGGGACACCGAGTTCTTCGCCCGCGCCCAGCAGGAGATCGACTTCCGGCACGCCCAGCTCGTCGCGTTCGGCGCGACCCGCCGCGCGGGAGCGAAGGCGGCGGAGGACCCGCAGGTCAAGGCGCTGCTGGAGTCGGGCGCCGAGGTCATCACCCTGGTCGCGAAGTCCCACGACCGCCATGTCGAACTCGCCCTGCGCACCACCCTGGACGAGAACCTGGAGATGATCCGCGACACGGTGTCGTTCCTGACGGAGCAGGGCCGCCGGGTCTTCGTCGACTGCGAGCACTTCTTCGACGGCTACCGGGCGAACCCGGAGTACGCCAAGGCGGTCGTCCGCACGGCGTCGGAGGCCGGTGCGGACGTGGTGATCCTCTGCGACACCAACGGCGGCATGCTCCCCGCGCAGATCCAGGCGGTCGTCTCCACGGTCCTGGCCGACACGGGCGCCCGGCTCGGCATCCACGCCCAGGACGACACGGGCTGCGCGGTGGCGAACACGCTGGCCGCCGTCGACGCGGGTGCGACGCATGTGCAGTGCACGGCCAACGGGTACGGCGAGCGGGTGGGCAACGCGAACCTCTTCCCGGTCGTGGCGGCGCTGGAACTGAAGTACGGCAAGAAGGTCCTGCCCGACGGCCACCTGCGCGAGATGACCCGTATCTCGCACGCGATCGCCGAGGTCGTCAACCTCACCCCCTCCACGCACCAGCCCTACGTCGGTCTGTCCGCGTTCGCCCACAAGGCCGGGCTGCACGCCTCGGCCATCAAGGTCGACCCGGACCTGTACCAGCACATCGACCCCGAGCTGGTCGGCAACACCATGCGGATGCTGGTCTCCGACATGGCGGGCCGCGCGTCCATCGAGCTCAAGGGCAAGGAACTCGGCATCGACCTCGGCGGCGACCGGGAGCTGGTCGGCCGGGTCGTGGAGCGGGTGAAGGAACGCGAACTCCAGGGCTACACCTACGAGGCGGCCGACGCGAGCTTCGAACTCCTGCTGCGCACCGAGGTCCAGGGCAAGCCGCTGCGCTACTTCGAGGTCGAGTCCTGGCGGGCCATCGTCGAGGACCGGCCCGACGGGTCCCACGCCAACGAGGCCACGGTCAAGCTGTGGGCCAAGGGTGAGCGCATCGTCGCCACCGCCGAGGGCAACGGCCCGGTCAACGCCCTCGACCGCGCCCTGCGCGTCGGCCTGGAGAAGATCTACCCCCAGCTCGCCAAGCTCGAGCTCGTCGACTACAAGGTCCGCATCCTCGAAGGCAAACACGGCACCCAGTCCACGACCCGCGTCCTCATCTCCACCTCCGACGGCACGGGCGAATGGTCCACGGTCGGCGTCGCCGAAAACGTCATCGCAGCGAGCTGGCAGTCCCTGGAGGACGCGTACACGTACGGCTTGCTGCGGGCGGGGGTGACGCCGGCGGAGTAGCCGGGGCCCCGGCTGCGGGCATGCGTGCCGCTAGGGGCGGCGCCCGTCCCACAGAGAGCGGCACCCCGCTACGCCGGGTTGCGGGCCCACCCGGCGCCAGCACCGGCGCCGGGTGTCGGGAAGCAGCCAGGTAGGTCACATGGCCGAGTCGCGGGCGCGCGGTACCTGGGCCTCGCCCAGTCGCTCGCGCCCCGCCCCCCGGTCCAGCCGGAACAACCCCGCCCCGTTCGACCGCTGACCGGACGCGTGAGTGGTGGCGCGGGTCAGTTCCTCGACGCCGTCGGCCAGGTAACCCACCCAGGCCGAACCCTCGTCCTCGATGATCCGCTGCGCATCCGTCCGCAGTCGCTCGATCACCCCGAGCAGCGCGGCCTGCTCCTTGTCGCTGGGGGAGTCGGTGGCGCGCAGATACGTCTGCGCCCACTCGGACTGCGCCCTCTTGAGGATCTGCTGCAGCGCCTGCTGCGTACGGATGTAACGCGTCCAGGACGCCGAGAACCCGAAGATCCGGTCGAACAGGACACAGCCCGCCCCACCGGCCAGGAACACGAACCCCCACTCGGGCTGCAACGCCGTAGGGGCGGCCGCATGCACCAGCGGAGTCAGCGTGCCGACGATGCCCAGCAGCGCGGCCAGCGCCCGCAACGACCGCGACCACAGCGACGGCCCCCGGCGCCGCGCCAGGTACCAGCCGATCGCCGTCGTCACCTCCGCCTCGGCATGCCGGAACAGCTCCCACAACAGGTCCGCCCGAGAACGCGAACGGTCCAGCTCGGTGAGTGCGGACACCGTCATGTCCGCGGCCCTGCGTCTTCCGAACATGCCCCTGATCCGCCCTTTCCGCTGTGACCGGTGGACCGGACGGACCCGGCCCGGCCCACGGCAGTGAGCCAGAAGGCATCGTAGGCGCAGCGACCTCCCGAAATCCCCGCCCTTATCGATATCCCTTCTGTACCGTTTCAGGTAGCTTCGAACATATGAAGGCCGCACTGGTGCGTACCGTCGTACGACTGCTGATCGCGCCGGTCGCCGCCCTGGTGGCGGTGCTGGTGGTGATGACGGCCGGTGCGACGGGTGCGCACGCGGCCACCGACCTCTCGAAAGTCGCCGAGCAACTGCGCGAGAGCCCCGTCTACGTCGACCCGGCCGCCTCCGACCAGTTGGCGGCGTCGGACGCCGAGGCCCTCGCCGACAAGATCAAGGACGCGGACAAGCCCGTCTTCGTGGCGGTCCTCCCGGCCGACACCTCCACGCAGGACCTCTTCCGGAACCTCCGCACCGAGACCGGCGTCACCGGCCTGTACGGCGTCCGCGTCGGCGAGCAGTTCGACGCCCGTGCCGACAGCGCGGTGATGAGCCGCCAGGCGGTGTCCAACCTGGTCACGGCCGTGCGGGACGCGGGCGACACCAAGGCCCAGCTGAACGACTTCGTCGACGACGCCCTGCGCAGCGTGGGCGGTACGGCGCCGAGCAGCTGGAGCGACGGCTCGGAAACCGGCGTACCGGTCGGCGGCCTGATCACGTTCGGCGCCCTGGTCGCGGCCGGCGGCGCGGGCACCTACGCGGTGGTCCGGCGCAACCGGCGCCGCCACGAGGAGGAGCAGCGGGCCGCGCTGGAGAAGCTGCGTGTGGTGGTCGACGAGGACATCACCGCCTTCGGCGAGGAGCTCGACCGGCTCGACTTCCACCCCGGGGAACCCGCCGCCGACGACGCGATGCGCGCCGACTACGAGCGTGCCCTGGACTCCTACGAGCAGGCGAAGTCCCTGATGGCGGCCGCGACGAAACCGGAGGACGTCCGGCCCGTCACCCAGGCCGTGGAGGACGGCCGCTTCTCCCTGGCCCTGCTCTCGGCCCGGCGCGAGGGCGACCGGCTGCCGGAGCGCCGACCGCCCTGCTTCTTCGACCCGCGCCACGGCCCCGCGGTCGCCGACGCGAGCTGGACGCCCTCGGGCGGCACCACGCGCGACGTCCCCGTCTGCGCGGCCGACGGGACCCGGCTCGCCGAGGGCCGCGACCCGGCGATCCGCGAGGTCGACACCGACTACGGCCGCCGCCCGTACTGGGAGGCCGGCCCGGCCTACGGCCCCTGGGCCGGCGGTTACTTCGCCGGCGGCATCCTGCCCGGCCTCCTCGTCGGCACCATGCTCGGCAGCATGATGGCCGCCCCCGCCTACGCGGCCGACTACGGCTCCGGCTACGGCGACTTCGGCGGATACGAGGGCGGCGACGTCTCCGGCGCCAACTTCGACTCCGGCGACTTCGGTGGCGGCTTCGGCGGAGGAGACTTCGGCGGCGGAGGCTTCGGCGGCGGAGGGGACTTCGGCGGCGGCTTCTGACCCCGGGCCCGAGTGGTTGTGGCGGTCTCGGAACCCGGTGGGCTCTGACCGCAAGGTGGACTCGGAACCCAGCGTGTTCTGAGCGCGGTGGGCCCTGAACTCGGTGGGTTGTGACCCCGGTGATTTCTGAAGCGGTGGGCTCCGACCGTGGCGGTTCTCCGACCCGCTCCGGGTGCCCGCGGCGGGCTTGGCCGTGGCGGTCTCTCAACCTGGCGGGCTCTGAGCGCGGTGCGCCCTGAACTCGGTGGGCTGTGGCCCCGGTGCGTTCTGAACCGGTGGGCTCTGACCGAACCGGTGTCTGACCCGCTCCGGGCGCCCGGGGCGGGCTCCGGCCGTAGCGGCCTCTGTACCCGGTGGGTTCCGACCGCGGTGGGTTCTGCCCCGCCCCGGGCCCCGCAGGGGGTCCTGGCCGTGGCGGTCGCTGACCCTCGTGGGTTCTGACCGCCCCGGGCGCCCGCCTACGGCTCAGCGTCGTAGCGCCTCCCGGTCCGCGAGCCGCCGCCCCCGCCGCCACACCACCCCTGCCACGACTCCCGCGAGCGCGACCAGCAGCGCGCTCACCCACACCGGCGACCGGTACCCGAACCCGGCGCCGATCGCCGCTCCACCGGCCCAAGGGCCCAGCGCGGCGCCCACGTTGAACGCGGCCGTGGCGAAGCCCCCGGCCAGGGTCGGCGCGCCCGGGGCCGCGTACAGCACCTGGGCGATCAGTGTGGAGCCGACGCCGAAGGACAGCGCCCCCTGGGCGAAGACCAGCCCGAGGGCAAGGACCGGGTGCCCGGCCCCGATGGCCAGCAGGCACCAGCCGACGCAGGCCGCGCCGCCCCCGCCGACGAGGACCGGCACGGGACTCCGGTCGGCGAACCGCCCCGCGACGGTCACCCCCGCGAACGACCCGGCCCCGAACAGCGCGAGCACCCCCGGCACCCACGCCCTGCCCAGCCCCGTCACCTCGGTGACCAGCGGCGCGAGATAGGTGAAGGTGCAGAACGTCGCGCCGTTCACGAGGGCGCCCAGCAACAGCACGACGATCAGCCGAGGGCTGCGCAGCGACCGCAGCTCACCGCGCAGCGCGGGCGGCACGCCCTCGGCCGCACCGCCCGGCACGGACCACGCCACCGCCACCAGGGCCGGCAGCGACACCAGCGCCACGGCCCAGAACGCCGTACGCCAGCCCCACAGCCCGCCCAGCACGGCCCCGGCGGGCACCCCGGCCACACACGCCAGCGTCACCCCGCCCAGCAGCATGGATGTCGCCCGGCCCTTCGCATCCGCCGGGACCATGCCCACGGCGGCTACCAACGCGACGGCGAGGAACCCGGCGTTGGCGAGCGCCCCCACCACCCGCGTGGCGAGCAGCACCTCGAAACTGCCGGTGAGAGCACCGACGACATGGACGGCGAGAAAGACGACGAGGAACGCCAGGAGCGCGCCCCGCCGCGACCAGCGCCGCGCGAGACCCGCCACGAGCGGCGCCCCTACGACCATCCCCGCCGCGAAGGCGGAGGTCAGCGCACCCGCCGCGGGAACGGACACCCCCAGATCCCGCGCGATGTCCGGCACCAGCCCGGACAGCATGAACTCGGACGTTCCTTGCGCGAACACGGCAAGGCCCAGCAGAAGAAGAGCGAACGGCATGAGGAAACTCCGCACCCGGAAGTCGACGACGAACACGACACGTCGGTCGGCGATCCGGCGGCGGAGCGAAGAAGGGGCCTGCCTCAGCGGCCCGGCATCACAAGCAGCCACCGGAGAGCCGGTGGCCGCACTCTGGACGCCTCGGGGCTGGACACGACAGGCACGTTAGACGGATTCGGAGGACCGGGTCCACCGGTTTTCCTCCCGCTCTCCCCGGGCGCCGGTCAGGGCCGCGTTCCCCCGGCCCCCGCCACGGTGGACGATCACGACGGCCGCGAGGCAGACGGCCAGCCCGAGGGCGGTCTGGAGGCCGAACGGCTCACCGAACATGAGCGCGCCCCAGACGGCCGTGACCGGGGCCATGAGGAACATCAGGGTGTTGACCTCGGTGACGCCGGAGCGCTTGAGGATGAGCCAGTACAGCCCGTACCCGCCGAACGTGGACAGGCCCACGAGCCAGGCGACCGCGACCCAGAACGCGCCCTCGGCCGGCGGTACGGCCGCTCCGGCGCCCAGGGCCAGGACGGTGAAGAGGACGGCGCTGGTGACGCAGTGGACGGTCAGCGACACCGAGGGGGCGACCCGCGAGCGGGACCGGCTCTCCAGGAACGTCGCCGCGACCAGGGACAGCATGCCGAGCAGCGGGATGGCGTACGCCCACCAAGCCACGTCGGTCCCGGCTGCGGCGTCGGCGAGGGTGACCACGGCGACGCCGCTCAGTCCGAGGCCCAGTCCGATCCACTGCCGGCCCGAGACGTGGCTCCCGAGCAGCGGCCCCGCGAGGGCTCCGGCGACGAGGGGCTGGACGCCGTCGATCAGGGCCGTCGTGCCGCTGGAGACGCCGAGCTGGATGGCGTAGTAGACGCTCAGCAGATAGCCGCTCTGCGACAGCACGCCGATCACGGACTGCCGGGTCACGTCCCGGGCGGTGAGGCCCCGCCACGCCGACCGCGTGAGGACGGCGACGGCGATCAGGACGACGGCCAGCGGCAGGAACCGCCACATCAGGACCGTGAGCGCGGACGCGCTGCCCGCGCCGAGCTTGGCTCCGATGAACCCGGAGCTCCAGCACAGGACGAAGGCGAGGGAGAGCAGGATGTTCACGACACCACACCACTAGACAGATCGGTTTACCCGTTCGCTGTCGACTATACAGAACGGTATACTCGGGTGTCATGGGTACCACCGCCGAGAGCCCCCGCCGGATCACGATGACGCCGGCCGCCCGCCGCGCCCTGCAGGCCGCCGCGCGGCTGTTCTACGAGCGCGGCATCCACGCCGTCGGGGTCGACCTCATCGCCGCGGAGGCCGGGGTCACGAAGAAGACCCTCTACGACCGCTTCGGCTCCAAGGAGCAGATCGTCGTGGAGTACCTCGCCGACCGCGACGAGCGCTGGCGGGCCTTCCTCGGCGAGCGCCTGGACGCGGCCGGACCGGACCCGAGGGATCGGGTCCTCACGGTCTTCGACGCCTCGCGCGCATGGGCGCGGGACAGCAGCCCCAAGGGATGCAGCATGGTCAACGCCCACGCGGAGATCAGCGACCCCGCCCACCCGGCCCACCCGATCATCATCGGCCAGAAGCAGTGGATGCTCGCCCTGTTCACCGGCCTCGCCGCGGACATCGCCCCGGACGAACCGGCACGTCTGGCCCGGGCGTTGATGCTGCTGCACGAGGGCGCGCTCGTCGCCCACGGCCTCGGCATCTTCCCGGACGCCATCGAGCACGCCCGCGAACAGGCCCGCGCCCTGCTCGCGTAGCGGACGGAACCTGTCCTACTCGGTCCCTACGGTGGTGCCATGACCACCTCCGACGGCACGGCCCCGCTCACCTTCGCCACCGTGGCCGACCTGGACTCCTGGCTGACCGCCCACCCCGCCCCGTATCCCGGACTCTGGGTCAAGGTCGCCAAGAAGGGTTCGGGCATCCCCTCCGTCAGCGCCGCCGACGTCAACGACGTGGCGTTGTGCCACGGGTGGATCACCGGGCAGCGCAAGGGCCTCGACGAGTCGTACTACCTCCAGCGGATCACCCCCCGGCGCCCCGGCAGCCTCTGGTCCATGGTCAACGTCCGCCGGGTGGAGCAACTCACCGCCGCCGGTCGCATGCGCCCCGCCGGGCACGACGAGGTGACCTCCGCGAAGGCGGACGGCCGTTGGGACGCGGCCTACGCCTCCCAACAGGAGGCCGAGGTCCCCGAAGACCTCACGACGGGCCTGCAACGCAGCCCGCGAGCCGCAGCAGCCTTCGACCAACTCGGCCGAACCGACCGCTACCTCACCATGCTCCCCGTCCTCCGCGCCCGGACACCCCGGAGCCGGGCAGCCCAGGTGGCAGCGGCGATCGCGAAGCTGGAGGACGACGGGCGGGACCGATGAGCCCGACGGGGGGCGGGCCAGGGGGAGTTGCTCTGCCACTCGGGCGAGGCTCGGCATCGAGGGTGGATCGACTGGGGGTGGCCCCGCTGCTCGGGAGTGGGCCCGGCCTGGTCGGGGCAACCACCGCACCGCGCCGTACCGCCACCGGACGCGTCGACCCGACCGGCAGTCACCCCGCCGCATGACCACGGGCCCGGTGCCCAACCGCACCGGACCCGTGAGCCGTTCTGTCGTTGAGGGGCGGGTCAGAGGGTGGACGCCGCCGAGGCTATGGCGGAGGCGAACGTGGAGACCTCCGTGTAGACGCCGGGGGCCTCGGGCCGGGCGCAGCCCTCGCCCCAGCTGACGATGCCGACCTGGATAAAGGCGCCGGCGTTGTCCTTGCGGAACATGGGGCCGCCGGAGTCGCCCTGGCAGGTGTCGACGCCGCCCGCGTCGAAGCCGGCGCAGATCTCCTCGTTCGCGACGAGGCCGCTGTACAGACCGCCGTAGGCCTTGCACGCGGCGTCGCTGACGAACGGCACGGTCGCCTTCAGGAGGTAGCGCTGCTGGGAGCCGCCCTCACGGTTCGCGCCCCACCCGGCGACGGTGAAGTCACCGGTGTTGTACTGCGCGGTCGTGGCGATCTTCAGCGTCGGCAGATTGATCGGCTGGGCGAGCTTGATGAGGGCCCAGTCCTTGCCGGTGCCGTTGTAGCCGGGCGCGCGGAGCACCTTGGTGGAGCGGACCTGGACCCGGCCGCTCGTGGACTGCAGGTCGACGACCCCCGCGGTGGCGGTGATGCTGGTGTTGTTGCCCGAACTGCCCACGCAGTGCGCGGCCGTGAGCACGATCTGCTGGGTGTAGAGCGCGCCGCCGCAGCCCATGGACAGCCTGACCATGAACGGGAACTCACCCTGCGCGGCCCGCGTCCCGCCGACGACGGGCGACGGCGAGGCCTGCGCGGCGGTGACGGGCTGAAGGCTGGTGATCGCGAGCGCGGCGGCGCCGACGACCGCGCATCTCTTGAGGGCCGTGAGAAGTCTCTTCAACGTGATGCCTTCCGTGGGGGGTTGACCTGGGGAGATGTACAACCGAAGCATCCGTTTTGACGAGCGCATGTCAGCAGCAGGGGCAAAAAAACGTCCATGTGCTGGCATGGACCGGTCAAAATTCTGCTGCTGGATTATGAGAACGCCGAGAGTCCTCGCACAAGAGGCCCGATTCGGCCACGCCGCACGGAGTCGCCCGTACGGCGTGGCCGGAGGTGCAGGCGGTTCAGGAGGGTCAGGCGTTCCTGATCGCCGAGATGTCGAAGTTGAGCTTGATCTTGTCGGAGACGAGGACGCCGCCGGTCTCCAGCGCGGCGTTCCACGTCAGACCCCACTCGGAGCGCAGGATCTCCGCCTTGCCCTCGAAGCCGACGCGCTCGTTGCCGAAGGGGTCCTTCGCGGCGCCGTTGAACTCCAGCTCGATGGCGAGGGGGCGGGTCGTGCCGAGGATCGTCAGGTCACCGGTGATGCGGTAGTCGTCGCCGCCCAGGGACTCCGCCTTGGTGGAGCGGAACGTCATGGTCGGGAACTCGTCCGCCTTGAAGAAGTCCGCGCTCTTGAGGTGGCCGTCCCGGTCGGCGTTGCCCGTGTCGATGCTGTCCATCACGACGTCGAGGGAGGCCGAGGACCGCGAGGGGTCGCCGCCGTCGAGACGGAGCGTGCCCGTGAAGTCCTGGAAGCCGCCCTTGACGTTGGTGACCATGGCGTGGCGTGCGACGAAGCCGATCGTCGAGTGCGCGGGGTCGATCGTGTAGTCGCCGGTCAGGGCGGCCAGCTCCGGTCGTACGGCGCCGGACGTGGCGGTGGCGGTCTCGGTGTCCTTGCTGCTGAAGATGCTCATGGGTACGCCTCCTGCGCGTGATGTGATGCCGACTCTTGATGTTGAATCTTGAACTACATCAACGCGCACCACCGTAGACCTATTCCGGTTCAATGTTCAACATCATCGGAGGCTGTGTCGCGATACCGCCGCCTGGCGGCACCGCGCGGCCCGCAGGGGTGGTCCTGCCACGGCCGTCGCGGACGGGCCCGGCCCGTGGACCGCCAACGGAAACGGGCACGTCGGACCGGGTGAGCCGGGTCCATGAGCGGACTCCAGCACTGGCGCGGTGCACCGAAAGGGCGGTGTCCTGGGAGACGAGGTTCCGGGTTCCGTGTGGAGGGACCCGCAGGGAGACAGCCGAGACCACGGCGGACGTACAGCGCAGGGGAGACCGACCGATGACACTCACCGGCTCCGGCTCGGCCTACGACCCACCGGGCCCCGCGGCCCCTTCCCGCGTGCGCGAGCACGGGCCGGCGCGGCGTCTGGACCGGCGCGTGGCCCTCGTCACCGGGGCCTCCTCGGGCATCGGGGCGGCCACGGCACGGCGATTCGCGATGGACGGCTGGCAACTGCTCCTCAACGGACGCGACCGGCGTTGCCTGGAGCAGACGGCGTCCGGCACCTCGGCCCTCGTCCTGCCCGCCGACCTCGCCGCCCCGGGCGGTCCGCGCCTGCTGGCCCAGTCCGCGCTGCACGCGACCGGCCGGATCGACGTCCTGTTCGCCGGGGCGGGCATCGGCTGGACGGGCCCGTTCGCCGCCATGCCGCACACCGACATCGACCGGGTGCTCGCCCTGGACCTCAACGCCACGCTCCACCTCGTGCGTGAGGTGCTGCCGTCCATGATCGCGGCCGGCCGGGGCCGGGTGGTGCTGCTGGGCTCGGTCGCGGGCTGCGTGGGCGTACGGGAGGAAGCGGTGCACTCCGCCGCCAAGGCGGGCCTCGCCGCCTTCGCCGACGCGCTGCGCCAGGAACTGCGCGGCACGGGCGTGGGCGTCACCTTCGTCGTGCCCGGCCGCACCGGCCCCACCCGCCGGGACAGCCCTCGACCCGTCTCGCCCGGCAGCGTCGCCCACGAGGTCTGGGAGGCCGTACGCCAGGACCACGACGAGGCCCACACCCCCACCACCTGGCGAACCCTCCCGACCCGCATCCGCACCCTGGCCCCGATGCTCTACCGCCGCCTGCTGAACGCCTTCGGCTGACGGGCGCCGGTACGCCAGCCGCTCCTGGCCCGGCACACTGCGCCCGAGTCGGGGGCCGGTCTTCGGGCCCGTGCCCCACCCGCTTCCGGCCCTGCACCGGCGCCCGCGCTGGGGGACTGGTCTCGGGCCGGTACGCCAACCGCTCCCTGCCCACAGTTCGGCCCCCTCGCCAGCCTGCCCTCGGCGCGTGCCCCTTCCCCGGCCCCAAGCTCGACTCCCCGCTACTCCCCCGTCGTCCCCCGCCCACCGCCCGCTGCCCTGCCCCACGGCCCGCCCCGGCCGAACCACTCACCCGGCTCGGGGCGTCCGACAGCCTGCGTGGCCAGCCACCCCCACGGCGGCCCTACAGACGGCCCCTTCACCCCCCCACATCCCCTCGTTCCCCCATCCCGGTCAACCCGGTCACTCCGGCCGGATCCTCCGTTCAGGTGACCGTCTCCCCGTGGTAGGGCATGGGCATGACTCCCCAGCGTCGTGGATTCCCCCGCCGTACGGCCAAGGCCGCCGCCACCCTGTTCCGCCCCAGCCGTCGGGCCCTGCTGCTCGCGGCCGCGGCGCTGGCGGCTACCGGCGGTGCGACGCCCACGCCCCGCCGCACGGGTGCCTCCGAAGTCGAGGACCCGTGCGAAACCCTGCGCCGGCGCTGGCTCGGCATCGCCCTCGGTGACGGCTACGACCCGGCCGCGGAGCCGTACGCCTCACGGCTCGCCGAGACCGGTGAACTCGCCCGCGGTCTGCGCGCCTCCATGGCCCCGGCGGCGAACTCCCTCTGGCCCGGGCACCCCTTCGACCCGCCGGCCGGCATCACCCTCAGCTACGGGCGTCTGTGGACCATGACCCAGGCCTACGTCCAGCAGGGCACCGGCTCGACGGCCGACCCGGACCTCCTCGCCGATGTACTGCGCGGTCTCGATCACCTCTCCGCGACCGTCTACAACCCCGCCACCACCCGCTACGGCAACTGGTGGGAATGGCAGATCGGCAGCCCCCGCCTGCTCACCGACATCACGGCCGCCCTGTACGACGAACTGGGCGAAACCCGCGTGCAAGCCGCCTGCGCCGCCGTCGACCACTTCGTCCCCGACTCGGCCCTCGGCGACTACACCGGCACCTCCACCGGCGCCAACCGCGTCGACCTGTGCCGCTCCGTCGCCCTGCGCGGCATCCTCGGCCGCGACCCGGCCAAGATCTCCCTCGCCCGGGACGCGCTCTCCCCGGTCTTCCCGTACGTCACCCGGGGCGACGGCCTCTACGCCGACGGCTCCTTCGTCCAGCACACCTGGGTCGCCTACTCGGGCACCTACGGACAGGTCATGCTCGACGGCCTCGGCCGCCTCTTCGCCCTGCTCGCCGGATCCGACTGGGCGGTCACCGACCCGAACCGGCAGATCATCCTCGACAGCGTCGAGCGGGCCTACGCGCCGCTCATCCACGACGGACTGGTCATGGACAGCGTCAACGGCCGGGCCATCAGCCGCGGCTACCTCACCACCGACGACCGCAAGGTGATGCGCGGCGACCACTTCCACGGCCAGCAGCTCATCGCGGCCATCGCACTCCTCGCGGGCGCCGCGAGCCCAGCGGAACGAGACCGCTGGCACGCCCGCGTCAAGGGCTGGATCGAACGGGACACGGTCACCCCGATCCTCACCGCACCCCAGTTCGGCGTCGCCGCCCTCGCCCGGCTGCACGCCATCGCCGCCTCACCCGCCCCGGCCGCACCCGAACCCACCGGACACCACCTCTTCGCCGCCATGGACCGTGCCGTCCACCGCCGCCCCGGCTTCACCGTGAACATCGCCATGGCCAGCGACCGCATCGCCCACTACGAGTGCGGCAACGGCGAGAACCCACGCGGCTGGCACACCGGCGCGGGGATGGTCAGCTGGTGGTCCGGTACGAGCGACCAGTACACGGACTGGTTCTGGCCGACGGTGGACTGGTACCGCCTGCCGGGCACCACCGTCTCCACCAAACGCCTCGCCGACCGGGAAGGCGGCGAGTGGGGCACCGCCCGCCCGGACGCGCGCTGGGTCGGCGGCACCACCGACGGCGAGTACGCCGCGCTCGGCCAGCACCTCAAGGGCCTCGGCTCCACCCTCCAGGCCCGCAAGTCCTGGTTCTGCGTCGCGGACGCGGTGATCTGCCTGGGCGCCGGGATCAGCTGTGCCGACGGTGTCCCGGTGGAGACGATCGTCGACAACCGCAACCTCGGCGAGTCCGGCACCCAGCGCTTCGCCCAGGGCCCGAACTGGGCCCACCTGGAGGACCACGGCGGCTGGGTCCTGCTCGACGGCGACCCGAAGGCGGTCCGCGCGGACCGCACCGGCGCCTGGGCCGACATCAACACCGGCAGCACCCCGGAGCGCCGCACCCGCCGCTGGCAGACCCTCTGGCTCGACCACGGCACCGACCCCGAGGACGCCACGTACGCCTACGTCCTCATGCCCGGGGCGTCCTGCCGCGCGGTCGCCCGCCGCGCCGCCCACCCGCACTGGCTGTCGGTCCTCGCCAACGACGCGGACCGCCAGGCGGTCACCGTGCCGTCCCTCGGCTTCCTGGCCGCGAACTTCTGGCAGGCCGGCACCGCGGGCCCGCTCACCGTCTCCGCCGGCGCGAGCGTGCTGACCGTCCGCCGGGGCCGTACCGCTACCCTCTGTGCGAGCGAGCCGTCCCGCTCGGGCCGGCCGCTGGAGATCACCTGGGACCGCCCGGTCCGCCGGGTCGTCCGCGCGGACGAGACCGTCGAGGTGCTCTCGACCGGCCCTCGACTGAGACTGCGCGTCACCCCGGGGGAGGTATGCGCGACCCACCGATGTGAGGTGACTCTCGGTTGAGGTCTTTGTGTGACCCCTACAAGCGGCACACCCTCTGAGCAGTCGGATTGGCTGCACTCCACCATGGTTCTGTTCAGGGGTACCAGGAAAACACGCCGGAGACTGTGAGGAGTCGACGGCCCGCTTTCCTGGGTTCGCTTCGTAAGGTCGCTACATGACCGTTTTGGATGAGGCGCCGGGTGAGCCGACCGACGCGCGCGGACGCGTGGCCGAACTGCACGAGATCCGTGCGCAGGCGGTGGCCGGACCGAGCGAGAAGGCGACCAAGGCGCAGCACGCCAAGGGCAAGCTGACCGCGCGGGAGCGCATCGAGCTGCTCCTCGACCCGGATTCCTTCCGCGAGGTCGAGCAGCTCCGCCGGCACCGGGCCACGGGCTTCGGCCTGGAGGCCAAGAAGCCGTACACCGACGGTGTGATCACCGGCTGGGGGACGGTCGAGGGCCGGACGGTCTTCGTCTACGCCCATGACTTCCGGGTCTTCGGCGGCGCGCTGGGCGAGGCCCACGCCACGAAGATCCACAAGATCATGGACATGGCCATCGCGGCCGGGGCTCCTCTGGTCTCCCTGAACGACGGCGCCGGTGCCCGTATCCAGGAGGGCGTCTCCGCCCTCGCCGGCTACGGCGGCATCTTCCAGCGCAACACCAAGGCCTCGGGCGTGATCCCGCAGATCTCGGTCATGCTCGGCCCGTGCGCGGGCGGCGCGGCGTACAGCCCCGCCCTGACGGACTTCGTGTTCATGGTCCGCGAGACCTCGCAGATGTTCATCACCGGCCCGGACGTCGTCAAGGCGGTCACCGGCGAGGAGATCACCCAGAACGGCCTGGGCGGCGCCGACGTGCACGCCGAGACCAGCGGCGTCTGCCACTTCGCGTACGACGACGAAGAGACCTGCATCGCCGAGGTCCGCTACCTCCTCTCGCTGCTCCCGCAGAACAACCGCGAGAACCCGCCGCGTGCCGAGGCCTCGGACGCCGTCGACCGCCGCTCGGACGTCCTGCTGGACCTGGTCCCGGCGGACGGCAACCGGCCGTACGACATGGCCAAGGTCATCGAGGAGATCGTCGACGACGGTGACTACCTGGAGGTCCACGAGCGCTGGGCGCGGAACATCATCTGCGCACTGGGCCGGATGGACGGCCAGGTCGTCGGCATCGTCGCCAACCAGCCGCAGGCCCTCGCGGGCGTCCTGGACATCGAGGCCTCCGAGAAGGCGGCCCGCTTCGTCCAGATGTGCGACGCCTTCAACATCCCGATCATCACTCTTCTGGACGTACCCGGCTTCCTGCCCGGCGTCGACCAGGAGCACGGTGGGATCATCCGCCACGGCGCCAAGCTGCTCTACGCCTACTGCAACGCGACCGTGCCGAGGATCTCGCTGATCCTGCGCAAGGCCTACGGAGGTGCGTACATCGTCATGGACAGCCAGTCCATCGGTGCCGACCTCACCTACGCCTGGCCGACGAACGAGATCGCCGTCATGGGCGCGGAGGGTGCGGCCAACGTCATCTTCCGCCGCCAGATCGCCGAGGCCGAGGACCCCGAGGCCATGCGCGCCCGCATGGTCAAGGAGTACAAGTCCGAGCTGATGCACCCGTACTACGCGGCGGAGCGCGGCCTGGTCGACGACGTCATCGACCCCGCCGAGACCCGCGAGGTCCTGATCAAGTCCCTCGCGATGCTCCAGACCAAGCACGCCGACCTGCCTTCCCGCAAGCACGGCAACCCTCCGCAGTAACCCCGCGGACATCTCTCTCACGGAGACTGACACCCATGAGCACCCCTGACATCCGCGTCGAGAAGGGCCACGCCGAGCCCGAGGAAGTCGCCGCCATCACGGCGATCCTCCTGGCCCGCGCCGCCGCCCGCCCCACCGACCCCACCCCGACGCACCGCGGCCGCGTCAAGGCCGGCTGGCGCCGCCTGGAACGCGAGCCGGGCTTCCGCGCCCCGCACAGCTGGCGCTGACCCCAGCACCTGAAAGAGGCCCCTCCACCAGGAGGGGCCTCTTTGGCTTCTGCTTTTGCTCAACGCAACAGCCCCCGGCAACCCAGAGGCCGCCAGGGGCTGTCCCACAGCAATCAATTACCGAAGCCGTGCCATAAGCGCGTGCTCAACCAACGTGATCAACGCAGACTTCGCATCGGCCCGATGCCGCGCATCCGTCGTGATGATCGGCGTGTCCGGCCCGATCTGCAGAGCCTCCCGCACCTCGTCCGGGTTGTACGGCTGCTGCCCGTCGAACCCGTTCAGCGCGATCACGAACGGCAGACCCGAGTTCTCGAAGTAGTCGACCGCCGGGAAGCAGTCGGCGAGACGCCGCGTGTCCACCAGGACGATCGCGCCGATGGCGCCGCGCACCAGGTCGTCCCACATGAACCAGAAGCGGTCCTGGCCGGGCGTACCGAAGAGGTACAGGATCAGGTCCTGGTCCAGGGTGATACGGCCGAAGTCCATGGCGACCGTGGTGGTCGTCTTGTCCCCGGTGTGGGTGAGATCGTCGATGCCCGCCGAAGCGGACGTCATGACGGCCTCGGTACGCAGCGGGTTGATCTCCGAGACGGCCCCGACGAACGTGGTCTTGCCCACGCCGAAGCCACCCGCCACCACGATCTTCGCTGAGGTGGTGGAGCGGGAAGGACCGCCGCTAGAGCTTGCGAAGTCCACTGAGCACCCTTTCGAGCAGTGTCACGTCTGGCTGGCCGCCGGCGTTCTCGTCGCCGCCGGGCTGATGGATGGCGACCAGTCCCGCCTCCGCCAAGTCGGCGACGAGGATCCTGGCCACGCCGAGAGGGATCGTGAGGAGCGCCGAGATCTCGGCGACCGACTTGATCTCTCGGCAGAGGTTGCAGATCCGCTGATGCTCGGGCAACTGGCCCTGCATCTGGTGCGGCTGCGCAGTGGTGTGCACCAGCGCCTCGATGGCGAGCTGGTAGCGCGGGCGGGTCCGGCCACCGGTCATGGCGTACGGACGCACCAGCGGGTTGTTCGACGCCCCGGCGGGCGCCGGCTCGGGGGTGCGGCGCTGCGGCTGCACAGGCTGGATCCGCGGGGCCGGCGGCTGGTCGTACGGCGACGGGCCGGGGCCCTGCGGCGCGTACGGCTGCCGGTGGCTCGGCGTGGAGGGGAAGTTGTAACGGTTCGGGTTCTGCGCACCGTCGTTCTGGCCCTGGGCAGGGCCGTACGACCAGTTGCCCGAAGACGAACCGCCTGGGGGTGTTGCCACTTTCTCCTCCTCCGACTGTGCTGGCACCCAACGCTGTGGAGCCGCGTCCCGAAACTTTACGGCCACGGGACGCCAAAACGCACCGTCCGTCTGTTAGTTGAGCAGGCTCCCCTGGAGCTCCGCACGAAGGTCCGGTGTCAGGACCGTACCGGCTCGGTCCACCAGCAGGGCCATCTCGTACCCGATGAGACCGATGTCCGCCTCGGGATGTGCGAGAACCGCGAGAGAGGAGCCGTCGGATACGGACATGATGAAGAGGAATCCCCGCTCCATCTCCACAACCGTCTGGTTCACGGCGCCTCCCTCGAAGATCCGGGAGGCGCCTGCCGTCAGGGACGTCAGACCGGAAGCGACGGCCGCGAGCTGGTCGGCGCGGTCGCGGGGGAAGCCTTCGGACATAGCCAGAAGGAGTCCGTCGGCGGAGACCACCACCGTGTGGGACACCCCCGGGGTGTTGTCCACGAAGTTGGTGATCAACCAGTTCAGGTTCTGTGCCGCCTGGCTCATCGGGCTCACACTAACGCTCCTGGTTGTAGGTGCTGTCAGGACCGAAGCCCTGGCCGTTCGTTTCACTGCCTGCGTTGCGTCCGCGTTCCACGCCGCGACGCAGGTTGCTCAGCCTGCCCCGGACGTCCTCCGGGGCGCGGGAGACCTGGGGGCCTCCCTGGGGGGTGCTCTCGGCGGCCCCCTCGATCAGGTTGGCCTTGGGTACCCGCCTCGGCAGGCCGGAGGAGGTGACCCCGCCCGCCCTGGGCTTCCGGAGCTGCGAAGCCTGCTGCCACCGCTCGTCGTTCGCCGAGCGCCAGTCGCTGTCGCCGTTGCTCTCCGGGGTGGAGGCCGGAGGCTCCTGGCTCACGTGCCGCGCGCCGCCCGTGCCGTTCGCACCGCTCGCAGTGGCTCCGCGGCGGGGAAGCCCCGCGTCGGTCATCGAGTGGGCGGCGGAGTGGGCCGGTCCCGGACGGTCGAAGCCTACGCGGTCCTGCTCACTTGCGTCAGCGGCCTGCGCAGATTCCGTTTCCTGGGCCTGAGAAGGGTACTGGCTCGGGTAGCCGTTCTGGTAACCGTCCTGCTGCGGCCAGTCGTCCTGGTAACGACGCTGCTCGAAGGCGGGGAAGCTCTCGGGCACGCCCGCACCCTGCGCCGGGGGCTCCTCCTGGGCCGGCTCCGTGTAGGAGGGCTCCGGGTAGCCGCCGTTCGGCGCGAAGTACTGCTCGTCGTACGCGGGGCGCTGCGGCTCCTCGTACGCCGTGTGCCGCTGCTCCTCGTACTGCGCCTGCTGGTTCTCGTACGTCGGCTGACGGTCGTACGCGGAGGGCTGCTGCTGGGGGTAGCCGGTCCGGCCCGTGTCGTAGGCCTGGCCGGTGTCGTAGCCCTGCTGCCCGTTGAACTCCTCGGGGTACGCGTGCCCCTCGTCGGGGTCCTGCGGGTTCCGTCCGGGCAGGGCGGGCTGCTCGTCGTGGGACTGGGCCTCCAGGGCCGCCCTGCGCTCCTCGCGCATCAGGGAACGGCCGACGGGGTCCAGCTCACGTATGTCGTCGGGGACCTCGGAGTAGCGGCTGTCGTCGAAGCCGAGTTCCGCGGCCGTGCGCATCGGCTGGCCGAAGTTCTCGCCGCCGCCGAAGTTCTGCTCGGGGATGATCTGCGAGACGGTGAACTCGTCGCGGTCGACGTGCTGCTCGCCGCCACCGCCGTGGGTGATCGCGTCGGGCAGCATGACCAGCGAGGTCGTACCGGCCTGCTCGCCCGAGGGGCGGAGCTGGACGCGGATGCCGTGCCGGTCGGACAGCCGGCCGACCACGAAGAGGCCCATGCGCTGCGAGATCGCGGCGTCCACGGTCGGCGGGTTGGCCAGCTTGTGGTTGATGTCCGCGAAGTCCTCGGCGGTGAGGCCGATGCCCTTGTCGTGGATCTCGATCATGACCCGACCGTCGGGGAGACGGGTGGCGGTCACGCGAACCTTGGTCTGCGGGGAGGAGAACGTCGTGGCGTTCTCCAGCAGCTCGGCGAGCAGGTGCACGAGGTCGGTCACGGCACGGCCGTGGATCTCGGCCTCCGGGACACCGGACAGCTCGATGCGCTCGTACTGCTCCACCTCGGAGGAGGCGGCGCGCAGCACGTCGACCAGCGGGACCGGCTGGTCCCAGCGGCGGCCCGGCTCCTCGCCGGCGAGGACCAGGAGGTTCTCGCCGTTGCGGCGCATACGGGTCGCGAGGTGGTCCAGGCGGAAGAGGTTCTCCAGCTGGTCCGGGTCGGCCTCGTTGTTCTCCAGGTCCGTGATCAGGGTCAGCTGGCCCTCGATCAGCGACTGGTTGCGGCGCGACAGGTTGGTGAAGATCGCGTTGATGTTGCCCCGCAGCAGGGCCTGCTCGGCGGCGAGCCGGACGGCCTCGCGGTGGACCTGGTCGAAGGCGCGGGCGACTTCGCCGATCTCGTCGGTGGTGGTGATCGGGATGGCCTGGACACGGGTGTCCACGCGGCCCGGGTCGGTGCGCGAGAGCTGGTCGACCAGCATCGGCAGACGCTGCTCGGCGATGCCGAAGGCGGCGTTGCGCAGCTGGCGCATCGAGCGGCTCATCTGGCGGGCCACCGCGCCGGCCAGGATGAAGGCGAGGAGCAGGGCGACCACGACGGCCGCACCGGTGACGTAGGCGTCACGCTGGGCGTCGTCGGCGATGTCGGAGGCCTCGCCCACCGCGGTGTCGGCCAGATCCGTCTCGATCTTGTTGTACGCGTCGAACCTCAGCGAGGTCACCGCCCACCAGTTCTGCGCGGTGATGCCCTCCTGGGCGAGGTCGGCGCGAGCGCTGGTGTCCGTGGACGGCATCGCCGCGATCCGCGCGACCATCGTGGTGGGGTTGGAGGGCGGCGGTACGTAGTCCGGGTCCTGGGCCTTGGCCGCCGCGGCCATCTTCGCGCCATCGGCCTTGATCTGCTTCTCGGCCGCCGTCAGCTTGGCGGTGTCCGCTTGCGTGCCACCGCTCGTGTACTCCTGGATGGCGATGCGCTCGAGGTACGCGTACGAGGACAGGGCGATGCGCTGGCTGGCCAGGTTGCCGCCGTCCGGGCCGGGCTTGATCAGCATGTGCATGCCGATGGAGCGCTGAAGGGAGAGCGCGCCCTTGGTCAGCGAGATGGCGTAGACGGTACGGCCGTAGCTCGTGATGTTGCCGGTGCCCAGGCCGAGTTCGTTGGCGAACTCCAGCAGCCTGTGCTCGGTGTCGACGTAGCCCTCTTCGGTCTGCACGCCGGTGAGCTGGCTGGTGTAGGCAGCCGCGCGCAGCTGCGTCAGCTTCGGCTCCACCTCGCGGAAGCGGTCCAGGCGCCGCTGCAGGTTGGCCCGGTCGGGCATGTTCTTGACGGCCTCGTCGAAGGCGTCGGCCGCCTTGTCCGTGTTCGCGCGGGCCTTCACGACGGTCGGGTCCTTTACGCCCTTGCCCTGAAGCAGGGGCGCCGCGGTCACGTCGCGCTCTACGAGCAGTTCGTTGCCGTAGGCCAGCGCGGCCCGCACCAGGCGCGCCGTGTTCTCCGCGTCCTCGGCCTCCTGCCAGGTGTCGATCGAGCTCTTCACCTGGAAGCCGCCCATGACGAGGCCGACCAGCACGGGTATGAGCAGGATCGCGTTGAGCCTGGTCGCCACGCGCCAGTTGCGCGGGGAGAGACGGCCGCTGCTCTCGGCAGCCGCGGCCGTCGGCTCCGAACCGGGCACGGGGGCGGGCGCCGCTGTGCGCGGCGGCGGGGTGAAGTTGCCCCGGGCCGACGGCTCGGGACTGTTCTTGCTTCGCCTCACTCGACCAACAACCTCTCGGCGGTCGGCACCAACGTTGTGCCGCAGTGTCTCAGAGCCCAACACGCCATCGACGGACGAGTGCGTCATTGACTATTGGGCAGTTCAGGCATTCCAGCACGACGACCTGCGCTCTTCCAAACAGTCCGGGGCGCGGATTCGGAGCGATGTAAGCCCCAGATAAAACGGTCATAAAGAGCGAGCCCCGCCAAAAGGCGGGGCGATTGTGCGCGCAGCGAGACCGGATGTGCGCGACGCGTGGCCGTACCACCCGATTCCTCTGCCGAAACGTTATGAACACCTTGGCCGACCGTGTCAAAGGACACAGTCGGCTCCGGTGCATCTACGACAACTTCCGTATGGCGCTCTCGAATTGGGTGCTACCTCAGCCGTGCCATCAAAGCGTGCTCGACCAGCGTGATCAGGGCACTCTTCGCATCGGCCCGGTGGCGGGCGTCCGTCGTGATGATCGGGGTGTCCGGCCCGATCTGCAGCGCCTCGCGCACCTCCTCGGGCTGGTAGGGCTGCTGGCCGTCGAAGCCGTTCAGCGCGACGACGAACGGCAGGCCGCTGTTCTCGAAGTAGTCGACGGCCGGGAAGCAGTCGGCCAGCCGGCGCGTGTCCACCAGGACCACCGCGCCGATGGCGCCGCGCACCAGGTCGTCCCACATGAACCAGAAGCGGTCCTGGCCCGGCGTACCGAACAGGTACAGGATCAGGTCCTGGTCCAGGGTGATACGGCCGAAGTCCATGGCCACCGTGGTGGTGGTCTTGTCCCCGGTGTGCGTCAGGTCGTCGATCCCCGCACTGGCGGAGGTCATCACGGCCTCCGTGCGCAGCGGGTTGATCTCCGAGACGGCACCGACGAACGTGGTCTTGCCCACGCCGAAGCCGCCCGCCACCACGATCTTCGCGGACGTGGTGGAACGACCCGCGTCAGAGCTTGCGAAGTCCACTGAGCACCCTTTCGAGCAGTGTCACGTCCGGCGCACCGGTGGCGTCGTCGCCGCCCGGCTGGTGGATCGCGACGAGACCGGCCTCCGCGAGGTCCGCGACGAGGATCCTGGCCACACCCAGCGGCATGTTGAGCAGCGCCGAGACCTCGGCGACCGACTTCACCTCACGGCACAGGTGGCAGATGCGCTGGTGCTCCGGCAGCAGCCCCATGAGTGCCGCGGGGTCCGCGGTCGTGCTGATCAGAGCCTCGATGGCCAGCTGGTAGCGCGGCCGCGTCCGGCCGCCGGTCATGGCGTAAGGCCTTACCAGCGGCTGGTCGCCCTCATCCTCGTACGGCTCCGCGTACGGATCATGAGAGGCGGGGGGCGGGGTCATGGGTCCTCCGGGCGGGACAGCAAGTCGGTCAGTCGAGCCGTCTGACGGGGCCTGTGTGGGGTGTGTGGCGGCCGGACGGTGATGTGGTGAGACGGGTGGTGCCGGGGCCGATCAGTGGAGCAGACTGCCTTGGAGCTCAGCTCGCAGGTCGGGGGTCAGGACCGCGCCCGCGCGGTCGACCAGGAGCGCCATCTCGTAGCCGACGAGGCCGATGTCGCAGTCAGGGTGTGCCAGGACGGCCAGCGACGAGCCGTCCGAGACGGACATCAGGAAAAGGAACCCCCGCTCCATCTCCACGACCGTCTGCGCGACGTCGCCCCCCTCGAAGATCCGGGAAGCGCCTGCCGTCAGCGACGTCAGACCGGAGGCGACGGCCGCGAGCTGGTCCGCGCGGTCACGCGGGAAGCCCTCCGACAGCGCCAGGAGGAGACCGTCGGCGGACACGACGACGGTGTGGGACACCCCGGGGGTGTTGTCCACGAAGTTGGTGATCAACCAGTTGAGGTTCTGTGCCGCCTGGCTCATCGGACTCAACTAACGCTCCTGCTGGTGAGAGGGTCGAGGGAAGCTGCCGGTCTGGGTGGACCCGGCCTGACGACCCTGTGCGATGCCGCGGCGGAGATTGGTCAGCCGGCCCCGGACGTCATCGGGCGCCCGGGAGATCTGCGGACCGCTCTGCTGCTGCGGTTGTTGCTGCGCCGTGCCCGCGACGAGGTTCGCGCGGGGTACCCGGCGAGGCAGGCCGGAGGTGGTGACACCACCGGCGGCGGGCTGGCGGACGCGCTCGGCCTGGCGGCCGAGATCGTCGTTCGGCGAGCTGCGCCAGCCGGCGGGCGCGGACGACCGCTGCGGACCGGTGGGTCCCTGCGGTTGCTGCGGAGCCGAGCCGTTGTTCTGCGGCTGCTGGGACTGCTGCTCCTGCTGGCCGTTCTGGCCCTGGCCGTTCTGGCCGTGGAACCAGTTGGTCTCGAGTGTGTCGTACAGCGGCGTACGCCCGTCGCCGGGACCGGACGCCGGCGGCAGGGCCTCGGGCTCCTGCCGGGCGGGCCGGGCCTGCGGGGCGGGGGGCCGCGGTGCGCCGAAGTCGGACGCGCCCCGGCCGCCGTTGACCTGCGGCCGCTCGTACTGGCCCGTGCCACCGGGGTCGGCCGGGGTGGCCGGACCCGGAAGGGTGGGCCGGCCGGAGCCGTTGTCCTGGCGGGGCGCCGGGTACTGGCCGGTCGACCCGTTGTCCTGGCGCTGCGCGGGGTACTGGCTGCCGTTGTTGTCCTGGCGCTGCGCCGGGTACTGACCCGTGGAGCCGTTGTCGTAGGACTGCGGGGCCTGCGGGGCCGGGTACTGGCCCGTCTGGGGCGACGAGTCGCGGCGGCCGGCCGTTGAGCCGAAGACGTCCGGGCGGACGAACTGACCCGGGTCCTGCGATCCGTTCGTGCCGGTGGCGTACTGGTCCGACTGCGGCACGGCCGGGATCTCCGCCGTAGCGCCCGGGCCCTGACGGTCGTCGATCCGAGGCATCTGAGACGTACGGGAGACGTCCGGCTCCTCGTGACCACGCGGGGTGTCCAGCGAGGCACGCGGCACCGGCGGCTGGGCGTTCTCGTCGCTCCAGCTCGGCACCCGCGGCTGCGGGTCGCCACCGGGCAGCTCGGCCCGCGGACCGCCGCGCGGCGGCAGCTGCGGCCGACGGCCCTGGCCCTGCTCGGCGTTGCCGCCCGGGCGCTGCTGACCCCGGCCGCCGCCGAAGGCGTCCTGGCCCTGCGGGCCGTTCGTGCCCGCGGCCTGCAGACCCTGCGGGGCACCCGGGGCCTGCCCGTACCCGGCACCGGCCGGACGGCCCTGCGGGGGCGCGGAGGGAGCACCCTGGTCAAACAACGACGGGGACTTCTCGGAACCCTGGGGTCCGCGCGCTCCGCCCGGCGCTCCCGGACGGCCACCGTCCGCGTCCCGCCCGGGCAGCGCGGCCCGCGGGCTCTGGCCCGGACCGAGCCGGCCCCCGCCGGACGCACCGGCACCGAAGGCACCGCCACCGGAGGAACCCGCCCCGAGCGCGCCGCCGCCCTGGCCGCCACCGGCGCCACGCCGGGCCGCTGCCACACCGGCGGCGGCCTGCGCGGCGGCCGGGCCACCGCCGCCGAGCGGCGGCTGGCCGGGCTGCTTGGGCTGGGGCTTCCGGCCGCCCTGGGCGACATCGACGGGCAGCATGACCAGCGCGGTCGTACCACCGGAGTCGGACGGGCGGAGCTGGATGCGGATGCCGTGCCGCTGGGACAGACGGCCGACCACGAACAGACCCATGCGGCGGGAGACGGAGACGTCCACCGTCGGGGGAGAGGCGAGCCGCTCGTTGATCGCGGCCAGGTCCTCAGGCGACAGACCGATACCGGTGTCGTGGATCTCGATCAGCACACGGCCGTCGGGCAGCGCGTGACCGGTGACCTTGACCTTGGTCTGCGGGGAGGAGAACGAGGTCGCGTTCTCCAGCAGCTCGGCGAGCAGGTGCACGAGGTCGTTGACCACGCGGCCGGCGACCTCGGTCGTCGGCACGGAGGCCAGCTCGATGCGCTCGTACTGCTCCACCTCGGAGGCGGCGGCGCGGAGCACGTCGACCAGCGGGACCGGACGGGTCCAGCGGCGGCCGGGCTCCTCACCGGCGAGGACGAGGAGGTTCTCACCGTTACGGCGCATGCGGGTGGCGAGGTGGTCGAGCTTGAAGAGAGAGGACAGCTGGTCCGGGTCGGCCTCGCGGGACTCCAGTTCGGAGATGAGCGACAGCTGACGCTGGATGAGGCCCTGGGAGCGGCGCGAGAGGTTGGTGAACATCGCGTTGACGTTGCCCCGCAGCAGGGCCTGCTCGGCGGCGAGCCGGACCGCCTCGCGGTGCACGTCGTCGAAGGCCGCGGCCACCCGGCCGATCTCGTCCCGGGAGTGCACACCGACCGACTCCACGGACGTGTCGACGTCCTGCGGGTCGGACTCGGACAGCTGCTTGACCAGCTCGGGCAGCCGGTCGGAGGCGACCTTGGTCGCGGTCTCCTCCAGGCGGCGCAGCGAGCGGATCATGGAGCGGGCCACGACGAAGGCGCCGACCAGCGACACACCGAGCACGATCAGGATCAGCGCACCGGAGATGATCGCGTCGCGCTCGGTGGCGCTGCGCAGCTCGCGGGCCTTCTGTTCCATCTCCTCGAGCAGCGTGTGCTCGATGTTCTTCATCTGCTGGATCTTGGTGGAGCTGTCGTCCAGCCAGTCGCGGTAGGACCGCTTGTCCTGCTGGGCGAGACCGCTCGCGGAGACCAGGGCACGGCCCGCGTAGGTGTCGGTGGCCTTGATCGTGGAGTTGCCGCCGTCCTCGATCGGCTGCAGCAGCTCGGCGGCGGCGTCCTCGCCGTAGATGCTCTTGAAGCTGCGGATCTCGGACTTCTGGCTCTCCAGGGACGACTCGGCGTAGAGCCGGTCGTTCGGCGAGAGCTTGCCGGTCGTGGTGTTGCTCGCGGGCAGCGCCGCCGCGAGGGCCGCGCGCTGGATCGAGGAGTACTCCTTGGCGGAGGAGAAGGCCGCCAGGGCACGGGTGCGCTGGATCATGTCCGGGTTGCTGGTCGCCTCGGCCATGTCCTGGGAGAGGTCGACCAGGTTCTCGATCAGACGGTGGTACGCCTCGATCGTCTGCGTGGAATTGCCCTCGGAGGCGTAGGCGCCCTTGCGGATCTGCGCCAGGTCGCCCAGCTCGCCGGCGAGCTGGATGAGGTACTCACGGACGCCCTTGAGGTTGCCTTCCTTGCTGGCGCTGTCGATCTCCTCGGAACTGTCGAGGAAGTTCTTCATCGCCCGGTCGGTCTTCTCACGAAGACCCTTGACCGTGAAGTCGGTCGCCTTGCCGCCGTGCGCGAGCGGGCCGGCCGACTGGTCGCGCTCCTCCTGGAGCGCGGCCGACAGTTCGGTGGCCTGCTTGGTCATGTCCGTCAGCAGCTTCATGTTGTCGAGCTGCTGGATGTCGTCCATGGACTGGTTGATACGCAGTGCGCCCAGCGAGGTGGCCGCGACCACCGGGAGGGCGAGCAGCGAGACCAGTCGGGTGGAGATGCGCCAGTTGCGCAGGGCTATTCGCGGGCCGGGGCCGGTGGGTCCCGTCGGCGGCTTCAGCGCCGGGGACGGGTTCGCGGCTCCCGAGGGGGTCGATGTACCGGACCGCCCGGAGCGCTCGCCGCCGTCGCCGGCCGAGCCCGGGTTCTGGGCGTGCTGGGGCGCGGGGCCACCCTTCATGGGGCCAGTCCCGCCGTGCGGCTCCGGCTCCGCCGAAGCGCTGCCATCCCTCTTGAAACGTCCCTGCACTAGCGTCGCAACCTCTGGACCAGGCACCCCGTCGCCGTAAACGGCGGGGCACGGTGTCGGCGTTCTGGGGACGCCCTGAGTACGCCCCCGTGGTGGTCGTGAGTGACCGGCGCTGGCTCCCCCTTCTCGCCGCCACTCGGCGCGTCTGTGCGCCCCCTGTGCGCCGGCTCGATCCTGCGGCGGTCCGTGAGATTCCAGCACAGCACAGGATCTCCAACAAGGCCCGTAGGCCATGCCGTGACATAGGTGACACCACGTGAGGGCCGGATCACCGGTCGTAGAAAGTGAGTTCGTCCATTTCGGACGTAAGCCCGCGAGTCGTCAGGGCGTGACGGGTGTCCCAGTCGCCATGATCAGGAGCGGAATGTTGGCTTCAGAGGGTCAATGTCCGTTTCGTGGGGGTGGGGCATGAGTCCGGATTGACCGATTCGGCCTCTGATTCGTGAGGAAACTCACATGCTGATCATGGTCCCTCCGCGATTGGGCCGGGAATCCCGTGTTTAGCCTGACGCTTTACAGCGATGGCAAAACCGACAACCCGCGCCCGGTGCGAGGTCCATGGACCCGTCCCGGTCGCCGTCACAGGACAGGGTCAAGTAAACAGTGAAGACGACGACGATGTTCCACAAGATCGCCAACCCGCGACGCACGACGCTGGCGCACTTGGAAGACGCCGACGAACTGCGGACGCCGGAGCAGCCGGAGCACAGCGTCGAACTCCCCGCCCAGACCGCCAACCCCAAGCGCACCATCCTCACCGAGGTCCCCGTCGCGGCCGCCGCGGCCGCGGTGTGACACCAGGTAGTACGCGCACCGGCCGCCGACTGCTCAAGGCGGCGGGACACGAACATCGAGGGCGCCCTCCGACGGCGGGGGGCGCCCTTCATCATGAGCACGGCGCGGACACCTGCCCGCGTTAGCCTGGAGCGTCAGACTCCAGCCGCTTCAGTCAAGGGGCCAAGCATCCCGTGCGCATCGCCAGATTCTCCATCGACGGGAACGTCGCCTTCGGCGCCATCGAGGGCGAAAAGCAGGACGAGCTCGTCCTGGACATCATCAAGGGCATCCCGTTCGCGGACTTCGAACTCTCCGGTACGAAGGTGCCGGTGAGCAAGGTCAGGCTGCTGCCGCCGGTGCTCCCCAACAAGGTCGTGGCCTTCGGCCGCAACTACGCCGAGCACGCCAGGGAACTCGGCAACGAGGTCCCCGACGCCCCCTTCGCCTTCTTCAAGCCCTCCACCTCGGTGATCGGCCCCGGCGACGACATCCAGTACCCCTCCTTCTCCGAGGAGGTGCACCACGAGGCCGAGCTGGCCGTGGTCATCGGCCGGATGTGCCGCGAGGTCCCGCGCGAGCGCGTCCGGGACGTGATCTTCGGCTACACCTGCGCCAACGACATCACCGCCCGCGACGTCCAGCGGCGCGAGAAGCAGTGGGCCCGGGCCAAGGGCTTCGACTCCTCCTGCCCGCTCGGCCCCTGGGTGGAGACGGACCTGGACCCGGCCGACCTCACCATCCAGCTCACGGTCAACGGCCAGCAGCGCCAGCTGGGCCGTACGAGCGAGATGACCCACTCCATCGAGGACCTGATCGTCAACATCTCCGAGGCCATGACGCTGCTCCCCGGCGACGTGATCCTCACGGGCACCCCGGCTGGGGTCGGCCCCCTGAACGTCGGCGACGAGGTCGCCGTCACCATCGAAGGCATCGGCACTCTCACCAACAAGGTTGTCAAGCGTGGCTAGCGCACCCGGCACTCCCGTACGCGTCCGTTTCTGTCCGTCGCCCACCGGTAACCCCCACGTGGGCCTGGTCCGCACCGCCCTGTTCAACTGGGCGTTCGCCAAGCACCACCAGGGCACCCTGGTCTTCCGCATCGAGGACACCGACGCGGCCCGCGACTCCGAGGAGTCCTACACCCAGCTGCTCGACGCGATGCGCTGGCTGGGCTTCGACTGGGACGAGGGCCCCGAGGTCGGCGGCCCGCACGCGCCGTACCGCCAGTCGCAGCGCATGGACCTGTACAAGGACGTCGCGGCCAAGCTCCTCGACGCCGGCCACGCCTACCGCTGCTACTGCTCCCAGGACGAGCTGGACACCCGCCGCGAGGCCGCCCGCGCCGCCGGCAAGCCCTCCGGCTACGACGGCCACTGCCGCGAGCTGACCGACGCCCAGGTCGAGGAGTACCAGGCCCAGGGCCGCGAGCCGATCGTCCGCTTCCGGATGCCCGACGAGACGATCACCTTCACGGACCTGGTCCGCGGCGAGCTGACCTTCACCCCGGAGAACGTCCCGGACTACGGCATCGTCCGCGCCAACGGGGCCCCGCTCTACACGCTGGTCAACCCGGTCGACGACGCCCTGATGGAGATCACCCACGTCCTGCGCGGCGAGGACCTGCTCTCCTCCACCCCGCGCCAGATCGCCCTGTACAAGGCGCTGACCGAGCTGGGCATCGCCAAGGAGATCCCCTCCTTCGGCCACCTGCCCTACGTCATGGGCGAGGGCAACAAGAAGCTCTCCAAGCGCGACCCGCAGTCCTCCCTCAACCTCTACCGGGAGCGCGGCTTCCTCCCCGAGGGCCTGCTCAACTACCTCTCCCTGCTCGGCTGGTCCCTCTCGGCCGACCAGGACGTCTTCTCGATCGACGAGATGATCGCGGCGTTCGAGATCTCCGACGTGAACCCCAACCCGGCCCGCTTCGACCTGAAGAAGTGCGAGGCCATCAACAGCGACCACATCCGCCTGCTGGATGTGAAGGACTTCACGGAGCGCTGCGCCCCGTGGCTCCGGGCCCCGTTCGCGCCCTGGGCCCCGGAGGCCTTCGACGAGGCGAAGTGGCAGGCCATCGCGCCGCACGCGCAGACCCGCCTCAAGGTGCTCTCCGAGATCACCGACAACGTCGACTTCCTGTTCCTGCCGGAGCCGGCGGTGGACGAGGCCAGCTGGACCAAGGCCATGAAGGAAGGCTCCGACGCCCTCCTGCGCACCGCCCGGGAGAAGCTGGAGGCCGCCGACTGGACCTCCGCCGAGTCGCTGAAGGAGGCCGTCCTGGCCGCCGGTGAGGCCCACGGCCTCAAGCTCGGCAAGGCACAGGCCCCCGTCCGTGTCGCCGTCACCGGCCGCACGGTCGGCCTGCCGCTGTTCGAGTCCCTGGAGGTCCTGGGCAAGGAGCAGACCCTGGCCCGGATCGACGCGGCGCTGGCGAAGCTGGCCGCGTAACGCAGCACCCACCACGAGGGCGGCGTCCGCTTCGGACGCCGCCCTCGTCGTGTCCGCCCAGCCGTCACCCGGAGTTCATCCTTCCGGCCGACTCCGGCTCCCCGAGGGGACATTGGATGTCCCGCGTGCACACGGTGCGCGTGTGCGCCCTGGTACCGGGGGAGAGACCATGAGCCGTTCACGAAGACTCGTCCACGCGGCCGTCGGCGGGGTGGTGGCCCTGTCCTGCACGGTGCTGACCACACCCGCGCAGGCGGCACCCGAGGCCGAGGCCCCGGCGGGCACGGTGCGCCTCGTCACCGAGAAGCGCGTGACCGTCGACTACCCGTGGGCCGGCGCCTCCGGCTTCCAGTACCGGCCGGGCACCACCACGGTCACCACGGTCGACTACCCCGACACGGTCCCGCCCGCCCACGCCGGCCCGGACGACCTGGCCGGCGGCACCGACGTGGTGAACACCCGCTCAGGCCAGACGGTCACGCAGAAGCACCGCTCCACGGGCGTCACCGCCACCGTCACGATCCCCTCCGGCCAGGCCTACCGGGCCGCCGTGGGCTGGAGCGTGCTGACCATGGACGGCACCGGCGCCCTGCACGTGCTGCGCGCCGCCGCCGACGGCACCACCACGGACACCCCGGTCACCGGCTTCCCGACGGGTGCCCGGCCCGTCTCCTACCGCACCGGTGGCTCGGTCAGCCGTCTCGCGATCGTCTCCGCGCTGGACGGCAGGACGTCCGTGGGACTGGTCGACCTCGCGAACGGCGCCTTCCGCACGTTCGTGACCAGCGCCGAGACGGCCCCGCAGCTCGCCTTCAACGACCGCTGGCTGGTCGCCGACTGGAAGGCGATCCGGGTGGACGCCGAACCCGGCACCGAGCCCACCGCCCTCACCAGGACCGACGCCCAGCTCGAAGCCGTCGTCGGCGACCAACTCCTGCTCGGCAACCCGATGTTCGTCCTGGGCGGCACCGAGGCCGCGCTGACCGCCCGCTCCCTGGTCACGGGCGCCTCGAGCACCGTGCTCGCCTCGTCCTTCGGCGGAATCGGCCCCACCCTGGACGGCGGGGCACTGGCCACCGCGGGCCCCTCCAGCCTCGACTGGGACATCCACCGGATCACCCTCACCGAGAGCGGCGGCCTCACCACCACCAAGGTGGCCCGGGTCCCAGCGGCCTCGACCGGAGTGCAGGGACTGGCCGTCGCCGGCGGCGAGTTGTTCCTCTACGGCGCCACACCGGGCGCCTCGCTCCGCTACAGCGGCTTCCAGCTGGACGCCACCGGCCGGCCCGCCGGCCCCCAGACCCGCCGCAGCCCCGGGCTGGACACGTCCACCTGCCTCACCGGCGACGCCGCCTGCCCCCAGCACGAGGCCCTGGGCGACGGCCGGGTCGCCTACCTGTGGACCGGCGACACGGGCCAGGAATCCGTCCTCACGGTCGGCCTCGACACCAGCACCGTCCTCAACGGGCCCACGGACGGCGACTCCGGCGGCCGCCTCGCCGGGAGCACCGGCCGCTACGTGCTCTACAGCGGCGGCTCCGGCAAGCAGCGGATCGTCGACTTCCCGCGCGCCGCGACCGGCGGCGAGTCCACCCTCACCCGCGACCGCGGCGCCGCCGCCGTCTGGGGCCAGACCCTGTGGACCCCGGGCAGCACCCAGGGCGCGGTCACCGGCCGCAACCTCAAGACCGGCACGACCACCACCCTCGCCACCGGCGCCCCGTGCACCCCCACCGACATCCAGGCCGTCAACACCTGGCTGTACTGGTCCTGCGGCAGCTCCGCGGGCGTCTACGACCGGGCCACCAACCGCAGGATCACGGTCCCGGCCGACATCGGCCCCGCCCGCCTCGCCGACGGCTTCCTGCTCCGCGAGAACCGCACCACCCACGACCTGCTGCTCACCGACTTCCACACCGGAACGGCCACCACCCGCACCCTGGTCAGGCTGCCGGCCACCGACCAGAACACCGGCGGCAGCAACGGCCGCTGGGCCGTCGACCGCTTCGGCGGCCACATCGCCTACCTCAACGGCACGTACGGCGAGGTGTCGATCGTCCCCAGCGGCGTCCCCACCTCGCCCCTCGCGCAGACGGAGGCCCAGGTCCACTCGCCGTCCGTGATCGGCAGATCGTTCCCCTGGTCGCCGGTCTGGCAGCTGAACAAGCCGTCCACCTGGACCCTGACCCTGACCACGGCCTCCGGCACCGCCGTCCGCACCCTGACCGGCACCTCCACCGGAGCCGCCGTACGCCCCGCCTGGGACGGCACCACCGCCAGCGGAGCCGGGGCCCCGTCGGGCGGCTACACCTGGAAGCTCACCGCCCGCCCCCGCGACAACCAGGGACCGGACCTCACGCTCTCCGGCACCATGAACCTGGGCTGAGCCCGGGGCGCGGTGGGTACGGTCGGACCATGAGCATCCAAGCCGTGGTCTGGGACGTCGACGACACGCTCTTCGACTACACCACCGCCGACCGCCTCGGCATGCGCGCCCACCTGACGACCGAGGGCCTGCTCGACGACTACGACACCGTCGACCAGGCCATCGCCCGCTGGCGGGAGATCACCGACCTGCAATGGGCGCGCTTCGCGGCCGGGGAGGCCACCTTCGAGGCCCAGCGGCGCGACCGCGTACGGGTGTTCCTTGGCCGGGAGCTGACCGACGCCGAGGCCGACGCGTGGTTCCGGCGGTACCGCGCCCACTACGAGGAGGTCTGGACCCTCTTCCCGGACGTCCTGCCCGTCCTCGACGCCCTCGCCGCCAGCCACCGGCACGCCGTGCTCTCCAACTCCAGCATCCACGTCCAGGACCACAAGCTGCGCGTCCTCGGCGTCCACGACCGCTTCGAGAGCATCCTGTGCGCCGCCGAGCTCGGCGTCTCCAAGCCCGAGGCCGGCGCGTTCCTCGCCGCCTGCACGGCCCTCGATCTGCCGCCGCACCAGGTCGCCTACGTCGGTGACCACCCGGAGATCGACGGGCGGGGCGCCGCCGACGCCGGGCTGCTGTCGGTGTGGATCGACCGCGGCGGCATGTACGCCACGATCGAGCCGCCCGTCGGCCCGCACCGCATCGCCTCCCTCGCCGAACTGCCCTCACTGCTCGGCCCGGATAGTCGTTTTGGAGCCCCGTCCACCTTCAGGTAATGTTCTTCCTGCGCCGCGGGGAGCGGGCCGGAAGGCAGGAGCCCCAGGCGCACTACTAGAACAAGAACCCCCTCGGGGGCTTGCGTTCCAGTGGCCTATGGTGTAATTGGCAGCACGACTGATTCTGGTTCAGTTAGTCTTGGTTCGAGTCCAGGTAGGCCAGCTCGCAGAGCTCATCTGCAAGGCCCCCGTTGTGTAGCGGCCTAGCACGCCGCCCTCTCAAGGCGGTAGCGCCGGTTCGAATCCGGTCGGGGGTACAGGGTTCCGGAGGATCGACGATCATCTCGGAACTGCTAGGGCCCCCGTTGTGTAGCGGCCTAGCACGCCGCCCTCTCAAGGCGGTAGCGCCGGTTCGAATCCGGTCGGGGGTACTGACTGGTCTAAACCACATTGGTCTATGGTGTAATTGGCAGCACGGCTGATTCTGGTTCAGTTAGTCTTGGTTCGAGTCCAGGTAGACCAGCTCGGACCTGCGGCGGTGTAGTAATAAACGCCTGCAGGCTCCACGCCCCCGTTGTGTAGCGGCCTAGCACGCCGCCCTCTCAAGGCGGTAGCGCCGGTTCGAATCCGGTCGGGGGTACGCACTACGAAGGCCCCTCACTTC